>JAIXOO010000465.1 GCA_027486765.1 Saprospiraceae bacterium | reverse complement strand
GACATCGACAAGTTTATCCTGGCCGAAATGCAAAAGCAGGGCCTGAACCCATCGCCAAAAGCCGACAAAGCGACCTTGTTGCGCCGGGTCAGCCTCGATCTGATCGGCATGCCCGCACCAGATTCGATTGCCAAAGCTTATTTGCAAGATAAAAGCCCCGCTGCTTATGAAAAACTGGTGGATGCCCTCCTGGCCTCGCCGCGTTTTGGCGAACGTTGGGCGACCATGTGGCTGGACATTGCGCGCTACGCCGATACCAAGGGCTACGAACGCGACCCCGGGCGGCAGATTTGGCATTACCGCGATTGGTTGATCAGGGCCCTCAATCAAGACATGCCTTACGATCAGTTTTTAGTGGATCAAATTGCGGGTGACTTGTTGCCAAATCCCACCGATGCGCAATACCTGGCCACTGCTTTTCACCGCAATACCACCACCAACGACGAAGGAGGAACCGACAATGAAGAGTTCCGCGTAGCCGCCGTAGTGGATCGCGTCAATACCACTTTTGAAGGCTTGCTGGGCACCACTTTTGCCTGCACCCAATGCCACGGCCACCCTTATGAAGACATCAAACACGAGGAATATTACCGGGTAATGGCCTATTTCAACAATGCCCGCGACGAAGATACCTACGAGGAATATCCCCTCCTGCGCCACTACCCTACTGCCGACAGTGTAAAACTAGACAGCCTGTGCAAATGGGTCGCTAAGGTGAGTACGCCCAAGCGCAGTCTGGAAATGTACACTTTTCTCAAAACGCTGCAACCTTCCATCTACTCCATTGCTGGTGATCAATTTGTCAACAGTGAATTGTACGACACCAAAACCCTGGTGATGCGCAAAGACGGAATTGCTCGCTTCAAACAGGTAGGCACATACGGGGCAAGCAAATTGATCTGCCGCATCCGTCCCCATACGGAAGGGGGCCACTGGGAAATTCATGCAGACAGTGTGAATGGGCCATTGGTGCTCGATTTTCAAGTACCCAGTACGGAAGGGGGCTGGAGGATTGTTGAACTGGACATCAAAGCGCCTGCGGGCAAACACGATTTGTACTGGGTGTACCGCAATCCAGCCATCAAAGAAATCACGCAGGGTGGCATTGGTTTTGACTGGTTTTATTTCACCCAACCTTTTCCCGGCCAAGACGATCCTGGCTACGCCAAATACCAGGCAGATTTCTGGCATTTGCTCAAATCCAATCCACCTTCCACTCCCGTCATGGTGGAAAGTCCCTGGTTCATGCAGCGCAAAACCCAGGTTTTTGAACGCGGCAATTGGCTGGTTAAGGGCAAAGAAGTTGAGCCCGGAGTACCCAAAATCCTCGGCGCAGTGGACAGTAAAGCGCCTAACAACCGCCTGGGTTTTGCCCGTTGGTTGAGCAGCGCTGAAAATCCATTGACCGCCCGCACCTTCGTCAATCGTTTGTGGGAACAGCTTTTTGGAATGGGTTTGGTAGAAACGCTGGAAGACATGGGCTCACAGGGCACCACGCCTACTCACCCTGAGTTGTTGGATCACCTGGCCTGGCAATTTACCCACCAGCAAAAATGGAGCATCAAAACCGCGCTAAAAAATATCGTAAGCAGCAATACCTATCAGCAACGCTCCGAAACATCACCCCAATTGCAGGAAAAAGACCCTTACAATCGCTACTACGCCCGCGGCTCACGGGTACGCCTCAGCGCTGAGCAGGTGCGCGATCAGGCCATGGTATTGAGTGGTTTGTTCAGCTCCAAAATGTACGGCCCTGGGGTGATGCCCTACCAGCCCGAAGGGATTTGGGCCAGCCCCTATGGCAATGAAAAGTGGGTACAGAGCCAGGGGGAAGACCGTTACCGCCGCGCCGTGTACACCTACCACAAACGCACCAGTGCCTACCCTTCGATGTTGACATTTGACGGCGCCTCGCGCAATGTGTGCACCGCGCGCAGAATCCGCACCAATACGCCCTTGCAAGCATTGGTCACCTTGAACGATCCAGTTTATGTGGAGGCGGCTCAGGCCTTGGCCAAACGGATGCGTTATGCGGGTGCGGAGGTGGATCGCCAAATTGCCCGGGGTTACTATCTGGCGCTCAAACATAAAATTGATGCCAAAAAAGGAGCAATTTTGGCCAAATTGTACCAAAAAGCCCTGGCCAAATACCAGGCTGATCCCAAATTGACGCAGGAATTATTGGGGGAACAAAAGGTCAAAGACCCGGCTACACATGCCGCTTTGACTATAGTTGCCAATGCGATTTTGAATTTGGATGAAGTGATTACTAAAAGTTAGGATTGGACTAGGGGCGATAAAAAAATAAGTGATCATTTTGCCCCACTACCTTGATCTCAGTTGATAAAAAATTTTTATATCCAAAACAATTTAAGCATGAAAGAACCTGTAATCTTACTGTATTTGCTCCTCTCGATGACCTTGATCCGTGCACAATCTGTATGGGAAGTTGGGGTTTTTGCAGGCATGGCGGGCTACTCAGGAGATGTAAATCCAACACTTACCTCTCGTTTTGAAGATTTTACGCCTAGCATAGGTTTGACCACACGAACGAATTTATCCAAGCATTTTGGATTTCGGGTTGGGCTTACTTATCTAAAACTCAAAGGAGACGATGAACATTATGAAAGTCGAGAATCCCGCGATTTTAACTTCAACACCAATCTCGTAGAGCTTAGTGTTATGGGGGAATGGGAGCCATTTGGGGCCAATCGCTATTTCACGGATGCCGAAGGAAAAATCCGCATGGATAAATTGATTTCCCCTTATTTGTTTGCTGGAGTCGGGTTGATGGGAGGCGGACTCAATACCAATTTTTCAAATTACCCGGGAAGAAATGAACAAATTCTTGCGGGTATTGGCAAAGACCGCGCGTATGGAAACTCCTTGTTGGGGGTCAGCCTGCCAATAGGTTTGGGGATTAAATTTGACTTATCGAAAAACTTTTCGCTGGCCCTGGAAGGCAGTGTTCGGGGTAGTTTTACTGATTATCTGGACGGTATTAGTTTTTCGGCCAGCCCCGCGGCTAAAGACATTTACATGAATATGGGGATAGTCGTTTATCGTCGTTTCGGGACTCCGAGTAGTGAGTGATAAATGGCTTTTTTATAAAAACGAAAAGGGCTTTTTTATAAAAATCAAATTTCTATGAGAAAGCCCTTTTAAGCGTATTTTCGTAAAAGAAATTACGAATTTGGAATCTTATGCAGCAATCAAAAATCAACGTCTACCAGGAAGCCATCCTGAGCAAAGCGGAATTATCCACCCGGCGTTTGTTCCTCAAACAATGTGGCATGGGGCTGGGCGCTGCGGCCTTGAGCCAACTGTTGGGATCTTGTGTTCAAAGTGGAAGTACTGCCGGT
Source organism: Saprospiraceae bacterium (assembly GCA_027486765.1). Classification (GTDB taxonomy): domain Bacteria; phylum Bacteroidota; class Bacteroidia; order Chitinophagales; family Saprospiraceae; genus Haliscomenobacter. The sequence continues at coordinate 69,313 of JAIXOO010000465.1, read as the reverse complement.
ATCAAGCCAATCCAGTACGACCCCAACAACCCGATGATGCCCCGCACATCCCATTTTCCGGGCAAGGCCAAGGCGGTGATCTATTTGCACATGGCTGGAGCACCTTCCCAATTGGAGATGTTCGACTTCAAACCCGATTTGGCCAAACTGGACGGACAATTGTGCCCCGAATCTTTGCTGGCGGGCAAACGTTTTGCTTTCATCCGGGGGGTACCCAAAATGTTGGGGCCACAAGCCAAATTCCAACAAAGAGGGCAATCCGGTGCCTGGGTATCCGACATTTTACCCCACTTTTCCCAACTCGCCGATGAGGTTTCTTTCCTCAAAGCAGTACACACCGATCAATTCAACCATGCCCCTGCGCAGTTGATGATGCAAACGGGGAGTGCACGCTTGGGGCGGCCCAGTCTGGGTTCCTGGGTGACATATGGATTGGGCTCTGAAAACAACAACTTACCCGGCTTTGTCGTGCTAACCTCTGGTGGCCAAAACCCCGATGCGGGCAAAGCAGTGTGGGGCAGTGGATTTTTGCCCTCAGTGTACCAAGGTGTACAGTGCCGCTCGGCGGGTGAACCCGTGTTGTACCTGCAAGATCCACACGGCATCGATCGAGACCTACGCAAAGCCTCCATCGACGCCATCAATGAGGTGAACCGCAAAACTTACGAAGAATTCCAGGATCCCGAAATCATGTCGCGGATTGCCCAATACGAAATGGCTTACCGCATGCAGGTTTCGGCTCCCGAGGTGATGAACATTAGCGATGAACCGGACTACATCAAGGAAATGTACGGCGTAAAACCGGGCAAAGAATCTTTTGCCAACAACGCCTTGCTGGCCCGCAAATTGATCGAAAAAGGAGTGCGTTTTGTACAACTTTACGATTGGGGTTGGGATACCCATGGCACCAGTGCGGATGGCTCGGTAGACATCGGTCTGGTCAACAAATGCCGCGAAATTGACAAGTCCATGAGCGCCCTCATCCTCGACCTCAAACAACGGGGACTGCTGGATGAAACACTGGTGGTATGGGGTTCAGAGTTTGGGCGTACACCCATGCAGGAAAACCGGAATGGGCTGGAACTACCCTTCAAAGGCCGCGACCATCACGCCGACGCTTTCACCATGTGGATGTGTGGTGGTGGCATCAAAAAAGGGGTGACTTATGGCGAAACGGATGAAATTGGCTTTAGCCCCATCAATGGCAAAGTATCCGTTTTTGACGTGCAGGCTACCATTCTCAATCAACTGGGTTTTGAACACGAAAAATTCACGTATCCTTTCCAAGGTCGGCCTTTTAGGTTGACGGATGTGGAAGGGGAAGTAATTCGAGCAATAGTTTAACTGTTTAGGGAGGTTGAGAAGAGGTTGAGAAGGTTGAGGCTACCGCAGTGATTTTGACAAAGTCCTTGTCTAAGTGACTGCGGCAGCCTCAACCCTCTCAACCTCCCTAAACCTTCTCAACTATAAATTTACCATGTCAAACCGACGCAAATTCCTCGCTCAATCCCTCAGTCTTGGCGCAGGGCTAATGATAGATCAATTTTCGGCGCTGGCGGAAACGCCACTGCCGTTCCATGTCCCTGCGGATTTCTCCTTAAAAATGCTGGCCACCAATTGGGGGTTCAGTGGCAGTATGGACGAATTTTGTGCCAAAGCCAAAAAAGCAGGCTACGACGGCATCGAAGTGTGGGCACCTACCAACGACAATGATCGGATTGCGCTGGAAAGAGCAACCAAAGCCAATGGACTGGAGTACGGCTTTTTAGTCGGTTCAGGGAGCAGTGATTTCAAGGAGCATTTTACCCAATTCATCCAGGCTTTGAAAAATGCCGCGAACCTCAAGCCCTTGTACCTCAATTGCCATTCCGGGAAAGACTATTTCACCCTGGATCAGGCTCAAAACATCATTGAGTTGAGCATCACTGCGGGCAAGGCCTCGGGCGTACCGGTTTACCACGAAACCCACCGCGGGCGGATTTGTTATTCGGCACCGATCACCAGGGCTTTGATGGAAAAAATTCCCGGCATGCGCCTTACTCTCGACATTTCGCATTGGTGTGTAGTGCATGAATCCTTGTTGGCCGATCAAAAAGAAACCGTAGACCTGGCCCTAGCCCGCACCGACCACATTCATGCCCGGGTAGGGCACCAAGAAGGACCGCAAGTGACTGATCCACGTGCACCCGAATGGGCAGACGCCCTCAAAGCACACCTGGCCTGGTGGGATAAGGTGGTGGAAATGAAAGTGAATCAAAAACAACCCATGACCATCTTAACCGAATTTGGCCCACCCATGTACCTACCAACTGTGCCCTATACGCGGCAACCCCTGGCAGATCAATGGGCCATCAATGTGCACATGATGGAAATGCTGCGTTCACGGTATCTTGTTAAAAAATAGTCTTTTATGTTAAACTTTCTCGGTCGCTTCCACCCCTTATTGGTTCACCTGCCCATTGGTATTTTGCTCCTGGCGGTACTTTTTGCCTGGCTGGGTCGTTGGCAGCGCTTTCAACATTTAACAGCAGTCGTGCCCTTCGCTTTGTTGATGGGTACTTTGGCCGCCATTTTCTCCTGTGTGACGGGTTACCTCCTGTCCTTGAGTGGCGAATACGATTTGCAGGCATTGAACCAACACCGCAATCTGGGCATTGCAGTAGCGGTCTGGGGAACTTTGATGCTGCTGTTGCAAAAATCTGCACTCCAACGCAAGTTCGGTTTTTTGTTTCAATTGGGCCTAGTAACCTTGGTTAGCTTCGCGGGGCATTTGGGTGGTTCTTTGACCCATGGCAGTGACTATTTGACCCAAGCTTTGCCCGAGCCTTACCGCACTTGGTTGGGGCTACCACCTGCCGTTCTGGCCCCTGCTCAAATCAAAAATCTGCCTGAAGCAAATGCCTACGCAGCAGTAGTAGCTCCTTTGTTGCAAGAAAAATGTGTATCCTGCCATGGTTCAACCAAACAAAAGGGCAAATTGCGGCTCGACAATCCCGATTTTATTCAAAAAGGAGGCAAGAATGGAGAAATTGTCCTGGCCGGAAAAGTAGCCGATAGTGAACTGATGCGCCGCCTGCTACTGCCCAAATCCGATGAAAAACACATGCCCCCCAAGGAGAAAAACCAACTCAGCGAGGCCGAAGTTAAATTGTTGCATTGGTGGATTGAATCCGGTGCTGCTTATGATAAAAAAGTGAAGGATTTGCCACAAACGGAGGAGATCAAGCCTCTGTTGGCCGCTTTACAAAAAGGGGAAACTGGGCCAGCTCCTGAAGTTTCAATCTGGCCAGAAGTAAAGGTACCTGCGCCTGATCCCAAAGCCGTACAAGCCTTGAAGGATGCAGGGGCTGTGGTGCTTCCGCTCGGGCAGAACAATACCCTCATTGCGGTTAATTTCATCAATGTTCCGGATGCTGATGCCAAAGACCTGGCTTTGTTAAAACCAGTGGCCAAACAAGTCGTGTCACTGCGTTTGAGCGGGGTGGCAGTTGGGGATCAAGACTTAAAAATCCTCGCCGATCTGCCCCATTTGACCAAGTTGTATTTGGATGGTACCAAAGTGAGTGATGCTGGTCTCGCGGCGTTGAAATCAGCCAAGTACCTGAGCTACCTCAACCTGGTCAACACCAAGGTCAGCAAGGCGGGTTTGGTGCACTTAAAAGCGGTGACAACTCTGCGCGAGGTTTATGTGTACCAAACGGCCATCAAAGGCAGCAGCGATTGGCGGGCACTCAAAAGTCTGTTGCCCAAAGTGAACATCGATACGGGCGGGTATATCGTGCCAACGCTGGTTTCGGATACAACTTTAGTGACTGAGGCGCCCAAAAATCAGGATTAACTTGTTTATAACTTAAGGTTAGTTTTGAATTTAGTGCGCAAAATGTGCGACTTCTACGAAGTCGTAATATTTTAACTACCAACATTTTCTACAAATGTGTGACCTCTCCGAGGTCATTGGATCGACTTCGTAGAAGCCGTACATTTGTAGAATTTGTAGCACACGAGTTTTTTTCGACTTCGTAGAAGTCGCACATTATTCATTGTCAATGCAATCAATGCAAAACTCACGTTAATTTGTTCTCCAGCAAACCTGCCAACATATCGATGAGAACGACATTCAGATTTTCAATGGCCAAGGGGATTTCCCAGGCCTCCCGATTGCGGGGTTCAACAAAATTGGAGATCGAACGAATTTCCAAAAAAGGCGTCTGCAACATCAAGCAGGTGTAAAAGGTGGCTGCCCCTTCCATACTTTCTACGCTGGCATTGCTGCGGCGTTTGAGTTGTTCAATGCTAGATGCGGAGCCATGTACTTTGTTCACCGTGATGCCGTGGACTTTGGGTAAAAAATCGTACGCCGAGCCAAAGGTATTGACCATTTTCCGATCTTGAAAAGGGGGTGCTTCGGGGTGGATCAAATTTAGTTTGAACAAATCGGTAAAGCTGCCATCGGCCTCCTCTACGCCCAAATCGGCAAAGGTTTCGGAGATGACTTGTACCACTGCACCGAGTTCCAGGCGGGTGTCCAAAGCGCCAGCAATACCCGCATTGATCACCAGGTCGTAACGCGCAATAGTCAGGGCACGGGTGAGTTGAAACATGGCCAGGGGCAAACCTACACCAGTCAGTAACACACTAATTTCCAATTCATTGAAACTGAATTTCCGATTGGCATCGGGCGCTTTTTGTTGCTCCAACCATTGCAATACAGGAGCGATTTCAAATTCGGTTGCGGCGACGATTAACAAGTTTTTCATTGCTGCTAAGTATGTGTTAGATTTTGGGCTCGCCTGAGGCAAGCGTTTTTTTTGAACCACCTAAGACACCTAAACGCACCTAAGGATGACACCTAAGTAGTAGGGCAAAATTATAGGCAACTACTTTTTTTTGCGAAAAGCCAGTCCTGCGGAGGGGGTGAAGCCTAGGTAGGGATGATACGCTGCGGCACAATCAAATACCAGGTTTTGGAACACGGGTAAGCCGAAGCCAAAACTCCAGCCTCCGGGGGCCGTATTCACGCCAGCACGTAGGTAAATCGCCTTGGAGGGGTTGTATTCGATGCCGATGCGCAGGTCCGCCGGAAAGTCGATGTCTTTGTATAATTCGGTGTACAAGATCACTTTATCGCCCACTGCGTAGGACAAACCTGCACTAAAAACGGTGGGCGTATACTCTCCATCCAGCAATTGTTGGCGAATGGCGTTGCGCACCTGGGCCGCCGCCCAAAGTTTGGGCAATAACTCTGCCTGGATGCCAAAATCCACATTGAACAAGGAGCGATTGCCGTATTCGCTGATGCTGATTTGGGACCAATGCAATTGCCCTCCAATGCGCAGGCGATCCGACAATTTGCGGGCATAAGCCAGGCCAGCGCCCGTTTCGCGGTAATCCCCCGTGCCAAAATTGCGCAAAATCAAGCCAAAAACCCCAGAAAAAGTGGGCAACGCCGCTCCAAAAGCCGCTTGATTCAGGTCAGCCAATAAATAACGTTGTTCTACCATGCCCATCACACCGAAGGTTTCCAGATTGGCCAGGCCGGCCTGGTTGCCAAAAAGGCTGTGTAAATCGGTAAAATTCAGACTGGTTTTGCCCAATGCATTGCTGCGTGGCGAAACGGGGGCCAGCAAGGCATTTTGGGCCTGAAGGCAGCAAAAACAGATGCTTAGAATAAAGAATAGGATGATGCTGGAACGATTCATGAACATGTAGTTGGCAGGTGGTAAAACTAAGGAAATTATTTTAGCACACCCACTTCCCGACCTTTTTGTATTTTTGAAAACATTTATAAATGTTAAACTCCGTATCTTGGCGAAAAGAAAGTCAAAAGAGGCTTATTTTGCCTTGAATAATTCCAAAACATGAAGCAATACGTACTATTTTCGATCCTGTTTTTGTCCTTTTGGGCAAAAATACAGGCGCAAGACCCCCGCTTCGCCCAATTTTATGCCTCCCCTCTGCATGTGAATCCCGCGATGGCCGGTGTAACCAGCGGTTCCGCCCGCCTGGCGGTGAATTACCGCGACTTGTATTACAGCCTTTTGGGCAACAAACCGTTCAGAACCATGTCGGCCAGTTGGGACCAACGGTTCCGCGCGGCGAATAAGGATTATTTTGCCATCAGTGGCTCCGCCATGCGTGATCAGGCGGGCCTGGCCAATTTTCACCTGACCCAATTCAACGTCGGTGGAGCTTACCTCAAGCAGGTCAATGGAGGGCGTTATGCCGCCAATGAGCAGTACATCGTGGCAGGTGCACAGTTGGGTTTTGCCCAACAATCCCTCAACTGGGCGGATTTGTCCTTTTCGGCGCAATACGACGCCAATGGGTATTTTTTCGATCCCAACGCCCCCACCAATGAGGCATTTGATGGCCTGAGCAGCAATCCTTACTTCGATTTTAATGCCGGAGTGTTGTGGTACGCCGTTTGGGACGACAACAAAAGCTTGTACCTCGGTGGCGCCATGCACCACTTAAATGAGCCCTCTGCTTCCTTTACGGGCGACGATCAGGTGCGGGTTTTCCGACGCTACAGCATTCACGGCGGTGGTGAATTGCCACTGACCAAACAGTTGAGCATCATGCCCGCCTTTTTGTTCATGAACCAGGGCCCAATGATGAGTACCACGCTAGGTGCCAACATTCGGTACACCAACCGCGAATGGAAGGAACTGGCCCTGCGCACGGGCTTGTGGACGCACGTCAACAACCGCGCTGATCGGGGCGTTGGCGTGGATGCGGTGATTGTGGCCGCTATTTTTGAAATGGAAAAATGGAACCTGGGTTTCAGCTATGATATTACTTCTTCGGGGCTGAAGGCTTCGAATTATTCGAGAGGAGCGTTTGAGATGTCGCTGACGTATATTCGGCCGGATCGGAGTCGGTCGCGGTTGATCTGTCCAAAACTGTAGGATTTCGGATTTCGTGATTTCGGATTTCGGATTTGTGGGTGCTTTGCGTCTGGGGTTTATGATAGCTGACAATCGTATTTCAGAATCATATTTTTTTATTGTGGATAAAAAAGAGCTTCAGGAGAGGTTGAAAAAATTTGCTATTTCAATCGTGCATTTTGCGGAGAGTTTACCCGATTCACTTGGTTTTAGAACAGTAAGGAACCAAATTGTCCGTAGCGGGCCTTCTGTTGCTGCGAATTACCGCGCTGCATGTCGGGCGAAATCAAAGGCTGATTTTATTTCAAAAATGGGTACCGTAGAGGAGGAGTTGGATGAAACTCAATTTTGGTTAGAATTTACGGTTGGACTTTCCAATGAATACCGAACGAAAGTAGCGCCATTGTGGAAAGAAGCTGATGAATTAATGGCAATTGTTGTAAGTACGATTGTATCAACAAAACGTAACCACCCTAAAAAATGAATCCATTTCGGATTTCGTGATTTCGGATTTCGGTAGAATTCCAAGCCTGAAAGTCCACCGAAATCCGAAATCACGAAATCCGAAATCTTATTGCTTCTTAGCGTCGAGTTTATCATACTTCAACACCCGCTTTCTACCTTTCAGCGGAATGTAACGATAAGGGCGATTTTTAATGTCTGTTGTCAAAGAATCCGCACGGGTACTCAGGCGATCAAAGCTATTGTACAAGCTATCATTGCTGAGCAACTTGCCAAGCGAGCCTTTTCCTGCTTTAACGTCATTCATCATCCCTTCAACTGAACCAAAGGTTTGATTTGCTTTATTTAAGGTGACTTTGAGTCCGGCCAGGGTCTGATCCACTTCTGCGATGGTCTTCTTCAAGTCCATTTCATTCAGCTGACCGCTGAATTTATCCGCATTGTTGATGATGCTGCCAATTTTGGCTTTGCTGCTGGCGAGGCTGGCGCTCAGCTCGTTCAGGCTTTTGAGGGTACCTTTGATTTCACCGGAAGAAGAGGACAAGAGGCGATCTGCCGAGGAAGTAGCCGATTGTAAGTTGGCCAGGGTCAATTCAAGGTTTTTCAAGCTGCGATTGATCGGGCTATTCGGATCCCCATTGGTCAGGCCCTCATTGAGCGAATCCAGGGCACCTTTGATGCCATCTTGGATGATTTGTACGTATTGTTTGAGTTCGTCCTGCGGAATATTGGCCCCCAGGAAGCCCACTGAACCAGGGATCAGATAAGCGCCGGGTTCGAGCATGCCCTGGCGTTCTTCAACGGGAGGGAATTGCAGGCGAACACTTTTCGTGCCCATAAAACCATTGGCAAAAATCTCTGCACGGGTACCTTTTGGCACTTCCAGGTCTTTGTTCAAATCCAGGGTAACCAGGACTTTTTCCGAACCTTTCTGCAGTTTGACATCGGCGACATAGCCAACGTTCACCCCTTGGATCACCACCGATGATGAGGTTTGGATACTGAGTGCATCCTCGTACTCCACGTAGTAGAGGTTGGAGCGAGTGAGGAGGTTCTTTCCTTTGATGAACTTGATTCCCCAAATGGAAAGTGCAATAGCAACAACAGCCAGAAGGGCGATTTTAATTTCGTTTGACATGAAATGCAAAATTTTGGAGGCGCAAAGCTAAATAAAAGAGTTGAAAAGGTTGAGGAAAGTTGAGGAAGGTTTAGTGAGGTTTAGGCTGCCGCAGGGACTTGGACAAGGACATTGTCAAAATTGCTGCGGCAGCCTAAACCTTCTCAACCTTCTCAACCTCCCTCAACTATTTTCAAGGAATACCCAACACCTTTTTAGCCTCCGGCAACGAGATGCGTTTCCCATCCTTCATTGCCACAATAAATGCATCATTGAAGCCCAATTCCTTACAGCGGCTACGTACCTGATTGGCTTGTTGATAGTCGGTATAAGCTTGGGTACGAATCTTGTACAAATTGTCTTCCTGAGCCACTTCGATGGGAAAGGGGAAAGTTTTCCACTTGGATTCTGCTTGGTTCGGGGCTACCGGTCCGGCGGCCAACTGGATTTTAAAGCTCACTTGAGCCGTACTGTTGTCGAGCGGATGAGGAGGAATTTTTGCATTTGTTCCCGAGGTATTGTTTACCGTTGGGTTGTTGATGCTTGGATTCCGATTGACGTTTGGCCCTGGCGGTACGGGGCCATAACGACTGAGCGAGGAAGCATTACCTGGGTTGTTGGTGGCTGCATTGTGGCTATTTCCTCCCGGATCATTGGCCCGTTCTGGCGCGGGGATTTCTTTGGATTTGGCCAATTCCGGGTTTTTGTTTTCGTTTTGGGCGGCGGTATTATTGCTAGTTTTTTGATTGGAAGCGCCGTAAGAATAGGCGATGGGAGTCGCAGGATTGGTAGTAGCTACAGCCTCTTTTTGCCCACTGTTTTCATACTGGCTTTCTGTATTAAAATCTGGTGATTCGGCGTGGTTTTTGTACAAAGTGAAGGCCTCCAGCATCGCACCAGCCACTTGATCCTGGCCATATTGCCCATTCAAAAATTGCTCTTCCGCAGGGTTGGTCAAAAAACCAACTTCCACCAGTACACTGGGCATGGCCGTTGCTTTCAACACCACAAAACCCGCCTGCTTTACACCCCGCGATTTGCGTTTGGCCTGCAAGTTCAATTTGTTTTCGACCAGCTCTGCAAATTGTAAACTTTGTTTCAAATACGCATTTTGAAACATGCTGATCATGATGTGCCCCTCAGGAGAATTGGGGTCGTAGTCGTAATTTTTTTGGTAATTATCTTCCAGGAGGATGGCAGCGTTTTCGCGTTTCGCCACCTCCAGATTGTATTGAGCGGTGTGCAAACCCATGACGTAGGTTTCTGTGCCGTAAGTTCCACCGTTGTTGCCGGGCATGGCATTGCAATGAATGGAAATGAACAAGTCGGCGTTGTTTTTATTGGCGATGTCGGCCCGCTCATACAAGGGGATGAAGACGTCCTTGTCGCGCGTCAACACGACCTTAAGCCCTGGAAAACGTTGCTGCAATTGTTCAGCCAGTTTTTTGGCGATGGCCAGGGTGACGTGTTTTTCATGGGCACTGGCACCGTGGCAACCGGGATCGTGGCCACCGTGGCCAGCATCAATCACTACTGTTTTGAGCTGGTATGAAGCATTGGACTTTTGCAATAAGGAATCTGACGACGAATAATTTATCCGCTTATCCGTAGGGATTCGGTGGCTTTGTATAACTTTGCCCGGCCCGAAGCCAAAGGCTGCTAAAGAAATGTTAAAGCCTAAGATGGCGGCGGACGAGATGAGGATGAGCTTCGTTTGGAAAGTAAACATTGATTTTGTCATAGTTCGTGGGTCTAAATTAAAAGTGGTGTTTAGTTCAGCGGATGTAAAATTGATTTGGGTTTGATTATGAACAAAATGCAAAATAACCGAATTCATTTTTGGAATGCAACAAGTAGCTGGGCAATTTTATTATTTTGCTTGGGATTCACCCCTTTATTGGCCCAAGATCCCTATCCAAAACTGCCCGATAGCCTAGCCATTGCCGATACCCTTCCGGTTATTTTCCCTGACTCATTTCAGTTCAGCGCACCCCGTACCATCCGTTTTTCCAACGACTCCCTGGATGCTCCGGTGGAATACAACGCTGTGGATTCCATGGTATTGGACAATATTGCGAAAAAAATCTATTTATACGGTCAGGCTTCGATAAAATATGCAGAGATCAACCTAAAAGCCGCATTTATTGAGCTGGATTGGGCCAACAACCTGGTTACCGCCGAAGTACGAGAGGATACCGTGACGGGGCAATTGACTGGGGTACCCGAATTTCAGGATGGTGATCAAACTTTTACGGCCAAACGAATGCGTTACAACTTCAAAACCCGCAAGGGGATGGTCTATGATGTGCGCACCAAACAAACCGATCTTTTTGTACATGGCTCGCGGATGAAGTTCATCCAGGGAGAAAAAAAAGACACTTCAAAACCTGAAAACACCCTTTTTGGGCAAAAACTGCTCTTTACCACCTGTGAGGCTGATCACCCGCACTTTGGGGTACGGAGTACCAAGCAAAAAATCATCCCGGATAAACTGGCCATTGTAGGGCCTTCGCAGATTGAAATCATGGGCGTGCCCACGCCGATTTGGTTGCCCTTTGGTTTTTTCCCGCTGAAAAAAGGACGCAGTACGGGTTTGTTGTTTCCTAAAGATTATGAATATTCAGAATCCTGGGGCTTTGGTTTGCGCGACATTGGCTGGTATTTCCCCGTAGGTGATCACCTGAACTTGGCTTTGCGGAGCAACATATACTTTAAAGGCACTTATGGTCTGGCCCTGCAGGCAGATTACCGCAAGCGCTACCAGTTTGCTTCGGGTTTGAACCTGCGTTTTGATTCCCAGGTGCAAGAGGATTTAAAAACCGGGAAATTTGGCCGCACCAAAAGTTTTGGCATCCAATTCAATCTCAGCCAGGAAGCGGCAGCTCACCCCAACGCCAAAATTGGCGGCAACATCAACATCCAGGGAAACCGCAACAACCAGCGCGTGTTCAACGACGCTTACAATGTGTTGCAGTCACAGTTGTATTCCAACCTGAATTTTTCCAAAAGCTGGCCTGGTAAACCCTACAGCCTTAGTGCCTCTTTCAACCACAGCCAAAACCTGAACACCCGCAAGGTGACCATCAACTTCCCTAACGTACAATTCCAGACCCAGACCCTTTATCCTTTTAAGAAAAAAGTGACCCAAGATAAATGGTACGAAAGCATCGCTTTGCGCTATGCCGGTGAGGCCCGCAACAGTTTTGTGACCAACGATACTTCGATTTTCACCCAAAAAATGTGGCAAGACGCCGTAGCCGGGGCGCGGCACAACATCGACGTCAACACTTCTTTCAAATTGTTGAAATACATCAACGTCAACCCCAACGTGACTTACAACGAAATTTGGCAGTTGAAATCCATCTCCAAATCCTTCGACTCCCGGAACATCATCAAGGCAGATACGCTCGACGACCCTTTTGACCCCGCAAAATCCTTGATTCGTTACGATACTACTTTTGGCAGCGTCAAAACCGATACACTTTCGGGCTTCTCTCGATTCAACCAATTTTCAGCAGGGGTGAGTTTGAATACCCGAATCTTTTTTACCCTCAAAACGGGTAAGTTGACTCCTCTGCGGGCGGTGCGCTGGGAAATGCGGCCCAACCTATCGTTCAACTATTCGCCAAATTACCTGAATCCCGAACTGAATTATTTCGACAGCGTACAACTGGATTCCCGTTTTCCACTGATCAAACAGATTTACTCCCGCTTCGACAACATCGCCGTATACGGTACCCCTACTGCCAGCGGAAGGCAGATGGCCATTGGATATAGCCTCAACAACATATTTCAGGCCAAGGCTTATTCGAAGAAGGATTCGATGGAGAAAAAAATCAAACTCATCGACAACCTGGTCATCGGTGGAAGTTACAACTATGCCGCAGATTCTTTGAAATGGAGCCAACTGAGCATGAGCACCACGGCTCGTTTTTTCAAAGGCATGACCACGATGGGCTTTTTTATGAGTTTGGACCCCTATCTGGAGAATTCACGGGGTTTACGCTACAACCGCACGGTGTGGCAGCAGGGCCGAATCATTCCCCGGATGGAAACGGCACGTTTTTCCTTTGTGACCGATTTGACGGTTCAAAAAATCCGCGAAATGTTTCAGGGTAAAAAAGAAGAATTGGTCACCGATCTACGCAACAATCAACCGAAGAAAAGAGACGAGCAAGAACCGGATTTTTTGAGCTTGTTTGAAAACTTCAGCATTTCGCACAACCTGGATTTTTCCTGGGAGGCGCGTGGCAATGAAACTACTTTCAGGATGGGTACCAACTCGATCAACGCGCAAGGGAATGTGGAACTGACCAAAAATTGGGGCGTGTCAGTAGGCAATATTGGCTATGACTTCGTCAACAAAGGATTGACTTACCCGGCGATTGGCTTTACCCGCGACCTCCATTGCTGGCAACTCTCTTTTGCCTGGCAGCCCCAGCGGGGTACTTATGTGCTCAACATTCAAGTGAAACCAGGCACCCTGGATTTCATCAAAATACCTTATCAGAAGAACAATTTCGACAATCGGTCGGGATTTTAGGATTTCGGATTTCGGAATGGGGATTTCGGAGGACCACCGAAACCCGAAATCCCCATTCCGAAATGGCTTGCTAGTTCCGAATGATGATCTGCGTACCCGGAGCGCCACCACCTGGACGTCCCTGCATCATGCCCGATTCACGCATTTCCTTCATTTTTTCGTCGCGGATTTTGTTGTATTCCGCACGGCTTACTTTTTTGCCTTTCTCTGGCGCCTTGATGCTGCCTTCTGCTGGCTTTTGCAACTTGACTTCTGAAGCAGTGATCACACTACGACCACCATCGAAACTTACCTCTAAAATCATTCCAGGCAAACCACCATAACCCTGTGGCCCAAGAGCTACTGGGATGGTTGGAGCAAACCAGGCAGTGACAACCCTGGCGCGACCCATCAAGCTATCGGTAAAGGTTGCCGAGATACAAGGATAGTCCAGAATTTTCTTCTGTTGACCAGTTACTTTCCAGGCGCGGGTTTGGATGACGTCATCGATCAAAAACGGCTTGCCAAATAAATCCATTTCTTCTACCTGGCGGTTGTTGGCGAGGTCTTTGTAAATGGGGGGATTGAAGCGACGCATCATAAAACGCATTCCGCCACCTTCAGCACCTGCAGCTGCGTCATCATTGGAAGCAATTTCTTTGTACAAGGACACATTGGCCGTGAAATTGAGGTTGAACTCATTGGTCACGGATTCGGGAATGTTCCGAGCCATGTTGGGGTCAACTCCGGCAGGTGCATTGGCCTGCATTTCGCGACGCATGTACACCGTTTGTTTGTACAGCACGGTGCCTTCGTTGTTTTGGGCTGAAACAGCCAGGGACAACAGCCCAAAAAATAACAGCAATAAATTCCTCATGGGTAATTCCTTTTTTGTCCTACAAAGCTAAGCTGGAATCGGCCAGTCCCCAAGTTAACGTTCCTTGATTTAAGGTTAATAATGGTTAAAGGCAGGTGCGCAGCCTTTTTCTTTGACGTAACTTTGTCGCGGAATGATAGAAAAAAATCCCTACCATTCTTCAAAATCTACTGATTTGTATCGGCACAATACATTATATCGGGTTTTAATGACGGGTAGTTTGCTGCTGCTGGCCGTTTTTCAGATCTACTGGCTTAAAAAGGTGTACCAGGAGCAGGAGAACATTTTGCGCCACCAATCGGAGAATGTTTTTATCCAAACGGTACGCGATTTGCAGGACTCGCTCATCCAGCGCAAAATTGTGTTCATGGAAGAAGACCCCAGTCGCTCCGTCCGGCAAGTCATCCCACCCAATTTTCAGTTTGAAGACAAGACCCCTCCCCCATCCAAGCCCTCTACCATGGTCGTCGTGCGGATGGACAGTGTGACTTTCGTCCACCGTGACACCTTTCCTGAAAAAAGACCCATTAATTTTTACTTGCAACAACGCCGTCCTAAGGATGAGCGCATTCGCCGCTCCTTTGGTCTACGGAGGGGAATCGGTTTGGCGCTGAGTAAAATTCCCAAAGGCGCCAATGCCATGTTTGAGCTATCCGACGATACGATCCCCAGAGACCAATTGATCAAACGATACAAAAGCCAGTTGGAAAAAAACGATTTGCCCCTGGCCTTTTCGGTAACCAAGCTTGACTCTTTGCCCGATGAACTTTCCAAGGAAGGAATTGTACACTATGCGCCAGCCAGTATTCCCCCATTTCAGTTTTACCGACTGGCCGTGGAAGACTACCGCTGGTTTTTGCTCAAACGCATGACCCCTCAAATGATCTTTGGTCTGTTCCTGTTGCTGTTTACTGGACTGACCTTTTGGATCATCTTCCGCAGTTTGCGCCAGCAACAACAGTTGACCAAGTTGAAAAATGATTTCATCAGCAACATCACCCACGAGTTAAAAACACCGATTGCGACCGTAAGTGTGGCACTGGAAGCGCTGAAGGATTTTAACGCCTTGAACAATCCACAACGCACCCGGGAATACATTGATATCTCCCAACATGAGATGCAAAGATTAGCGATGCTGGTGGATCGGGTGTTAAAAATGTCGATGTTTGAGAGTCAAACCTTACAAATCCAACGCGAGCCTTTTAATTTGAAAAATGCCATTCAAAAAATCCTGGAGTCGCTTAGTTTGCAATTTGAAAAAAATCGAGCCAAAGTAAACTTTACCACCGAAGGCCAGGATTTTCAGATCGACGCCGATCCGATTCACCTAACCAATGTGGTGTACAACCTTTTGGACAATGCCTTAAAATACAGCAAAGACGAGCCCAAGATCGACATTGCCCTGGCTGAGCACAATGGCACCCTCACGCTGAGTGTCAAAGACCAGGGCATTGGGATCCCCAAGGAATACCAGGGCAAGGTTTTTGACCAGTTTTTTCGGGTACCCAATGGCGATCGGCACAACGTTAAAGGGTATGGCCTAGGCCTGAGTTATGTGGCCGGGGTAATTCAACAGCACGGTGGACAAATCATTTTGGATAGTGAAGTAGACAATGGAACCCGTTTTACGGTATTTTTGCCAAGGCATAATAAATAAGGTGTAGTGGCTACAAAAGTACTGTACGTAGAAGATGAGCTGTTTTTGGGCAAAATTGTCCAGGAAAGCCTCGAAAGTCGAGGATTCGAAGTGGTGATGATCGATGACGGCGCCGAGGTGATGGCTGTTTTTGATACCTTCCTACCCGATATTTGCCTGCTTGACGTGATGTTGCCCAATCGGAATGGGTACGAATTGGGCGCAGACATCCGCCAGCGCTTCCCTGGCCTACCCATTGTTTTCCTGACTGCCAAAACACAAACGGAAGACGTACTCAAGGGCTTCAACTCGGGAGGGAATGACTACATCCGCAAACCCTTCAGCATGGAAGAACTCATTGCCCGCATCCACAATTTGCTCAACTTGAGTGGGCAACATCCCGGAGAAACTGTCGGCGAGCAAAACGGAGTTATACACTTGGGAAAATACGACTTTGATTTGCGCAAGTATGAGCTGCGCTTTAAGGCACAGGTTCGCAAGCTCTCCCACCGCGAAGCAGAGCTGCTCAAAATCCTGGCCGACCATCGCAATTTTACGGTAGAACGCAAAGTGATCATGCAACAGATTTGGGGCGATGATTCTTTTTTTAATTCCAGGAACCTCGATGTGTACATCACCCGCTTGCGCGACTATTTGCGCGAGGATGAGCGGGTGCAGATCATTACACTGAAAGGTGTAGGTTATCAATTTATAGTAGATTAGAAGCCCTATAAATAAGGTTAAGTGAATATTATATTATATTTTTCCCGCATAATAAATCAACAAGCGCAAGCAACCTAACAAAATAAAAACGAAAAAAAGCAAACACAATGTTCACAATGAGTTAAAAAAAAGCAGCTCCCATCTGTACTACATATGCAGGTTTGACTTATCTTCGCAAGGAATTTCTTTTGACTACCTTTGTACTACTCTTTTGGGAAATGATTGCTGTTCAGAGACGACCAGTAAATATTTTTCTTGCAGTCATTCCACATCACATTCTGAATCTCGCTACTAAAGCTGTAATCGCTTTGGTATCAACTATTTGATAATAACGCTATTTTTTATAAATCGGTATCTCATGAAAAGACCCTTACTCTTTAGCAACCCTGCTTCGGAGGTCTTGTTTCAGCCATTTGCCCACACCTGGCAAATGATGCAGCGACTTTCTAATTTCCCTTTCAAAGCATTAATGGTCATGTTCGCCATCTTCCCTTTAGCGGTTTCGCTACAAGGACAAGGTGCGAGCGCTGCAGCCATTGATGCGAGTACACCTGCGCCTTTTTGCCCAGGGGCTTCGGTTAGGGTTAATTTTAATTTCGTAGGCTGGACGACAAGTACCTCTGTCAACTTACAATTGAGTGATGCAGCAGGAAACTTTCCTGGCACCAACATTGGTTCCATTGCAGCTGGTGGAGCAGCTAGCCCCGGTTTTATTACCGGGACTATTCCAGTCAATACTGCTGGAAGTGCCCTCTATAGGCTAAGGGTTAATCCGAATAATCCCGGAGGGAATGACAATACGGCGGCCTTTACCGTTTTGACGCGTACCATCACCGCCAACTACCCCAATCCACTTGGGCCTTATTGTGTAGGTGACCCGATTTCGGTGCCGTTTAACACCAATTGTTCATTTATTGCAGGCAATGAGTTTCAGCTTCAGATTAGACCTAGCGATAATTCAACACCTTGGAATACTTTTGCTTCAGTAAGTGCCGTCAATAGCAATACAATCAGTGGAAACATCCCTGATTTGGCTACCGGCACTTATAAGTTGCGGATCAGGTCTACAAATCCAGCAGATATTTTTAGCGCAGAGTCAGTTGATTTTGAAGTACGCAGCGGTAAGCTGATGACGATGAAGCCAACCAATTCTATCTACTGTCAAGGAGAGTTGCTCAACTTGACCTATGAATTTAACGCTGCGGAGAGCATCAACGCGCCGAACGTTTATACCATTCAATTGAGCAACAGTGCGGGAAGTTTTGCTTCACCCACCACCATCGGAAGATTGGTAGGTATAGCCAAAACTGGCAGTATTCAGGCAGTCATCCCCTACACTATTCCAGGAGGATCTGGTTACAAAATTCGCATTTTTGCCAGCAATGGGCCGCTCCCGGGATGTGAGTATGGCCCTTATGTCATTCCTGGTATCCGCCCGGCATTGGTTGACCCAACTAACTCCTACGTATGTTTGGGCTCTGCAGTAGTTTTTAATACCCCAACCGGAGGATTTGACACTTACGAATGGCAAAAAGTTTGTTCGCCAGCCTTCACCAATACCACTGCTGGCTTTGGCACACCCGTTTCTTTTTCGATTGCTAAGAATGGACCGAATGTCTATGTAGGAACTGCCCAAGGCTTGGTGATCTCCCGCAACGATGGTGCTACCTATACTGAGGTCAAACTTCCTGCGGAAATCATCAATGATGTTTTTGTCAGCGGCTCTAATGTATATGCCTCTACCAACCAAGGCTTATATGTTTCTAATAATAATGGTACCAGCTTCCCAACCTTGTTTGATACAGGTAATGGGATTCCTGTATTGTCGGTTCGAGCTTCGGCAGCTACCAGCAATGGTGGCAACAACTATATATATGTAGCCACTTCAGGTGGACTGTCTCAAAGTATCAACGGAAGTGGTTTCACCACAGTACTGCCAGGTGTTGCAGTCTCTGATGTTTTTGTAGAAGGCACCAATGTATATGTTGCTACCAATATGGGGGTTTATGTCTCCAACGACAATGGGGGAAGTTTCGGTCTCCCCTTCCAGGTTGCCAACGGTTTACCCAGCAACAACATCACCGCCATTTTTGTCCAAAACGGTATTATTTATGCCGGCACAGACAATGGCATCGGCATCTCAACCAATGGTGGTTTAAGCTGGGTCTTTTTCAACGATTCCAATAGCAACTTGCCGGATGATCCTATCCGCGGCATAGCAGTTGCCAATAACTTTATTTATTTGGCCACTGCCAAAGGACTAGCCGTGACCAACCTTGGGGGTGATGATTTCACAACCATTTCGGTGGGTTTGAAAACTCCCAGTATTTATGGTATCGTGGCTGAAGCTTCAACCGCTACTACCACCAATGTCTTTTTGGCCACCCCGGGTGGAGTTGGTTCGACTATATTCGGTCTCACCGGAGGACTGGACGCCGACCAAACCTTAAATATCGCTGCGGCTACCGCAGCGGATTCCTGGTGCCGCTTTCAGGTCAAAGTGACGGAAAATACCTGTATGCTGACCAGTAATCAGGTTCGCATCGCGGATATTCCACCAACCATTTCATTGACCAAAACAGACCCAACTACGTGTGCGGGTCAAAATGGAACCGTTACCGTGTCTGGTCTGGTTCCAATGACCAGGTATCGGCTTATCCACAGCGGTGGGGCCGTTGGTTTGCCTAAGTCGGGGGATACTGTCACGACCAATGCCAATGGCCAAATTCTAATCAGCGTACTCACTGCTGCCACCTATAGCGTTAATGTGATCAGCTTGGTAGGGCCACCCACTCCAGGGTGTAGCTCCAATGTGGCTATGATTACGCTCAACGACCCTCCTCCACCAACCGCAGTGGTGGCCAATCCGAATCCCTTAGCACCTGTTTGCCAGGGGACGAATATTGTGGTCAATCTGACTTCTACCCTGCTCAACAATGCGGGCGTAAATGTCGAGCAGTACCGCTGGTATACCAATATGGCGGGAACCATCCCAGCTAATCCATCCTCTTCCACTGGTAGTACCTATTCTCCGGCAGTAGCGCCGATAGCAAGTGGTACACTCTATGTGCGCAAGCGGGATGTGGTCACGCTGTGTTTTGGGCCAATTTTGGCAGTGCCCTATACGGTTAATGTGGCGGCACAGATCACCCACTCCAAAGTAGAGCCCACTACGGCGGGTTCAAGCGATGGGTCGATCACCATTGGGATGAGCAATAACCCAGGTAGTGCAACCTATACATTAACGTATACGGATCCAGCAAATGTGGTGCAAACCATACCTGGCTTGACTTTTGCTCAATTCCCTTATACCATCCCAGCTTTAAGTGTAGGAAACTATACCAATATTACGGTGACCGCCGCCTCGGGTTGCCCATCCAACATCATTGGTTCTTGCCCACTTTTGGGCCCTCCTCCTCCTGATGTTGTGTCTACCCTTGGACTCAAAACCATTGTTTGTGAGATTCCCGGGGTGAAAGGTGGTTATTTCCAGACCGCCTATGAAGATGAGTGTGCGAGCGATGATTTAATTGATGATACAGCTGGAGGCATTGCGGTAGGGCGGATACGCCAAACCAAGGTGAGTCCACCAGCTAATAATGAGCGTGTAGAAATGAACGGGTACATTGAATTCGACATTTCGAATTATGTACCTAAAAATGCCACCATTGAAAAAATTGAATACCGCCCAGTTTCGCTAACGGGAGGTTTCCAACAAGTTTGTGAAGTAGATGTAGTGAATACAAGTGCAACGGGTGACATTCAATTTGACATCACCCAAGTCAACGAGAAGTATTACTACAACTATCTGGGTTACGACCCTAATATCTTTGAAGACCTGCTCGACTCCAAATACAATGACTTTACAATTGGAGCAGACGTTAGTGGACCGCTTACCAACCTTGGTCCTCAAGGTGTAATTGACGCTCAAAACCGTTTGGCTCAAGATGGAAGAATTCGTTTGGGTTTGACACTATCAGGATCTGACTTTGACCTTCCGGTTTATCAGTTCCATGGTATTGTTTTTGCTCCATCTTCCGAGCACACCCTTTGTATTACCTATACCATGCGCGACTTTGGCGACTTACCAGAGCCAAAATTTGCGACTGATTTGCAAGGTGGTTTGGTAGGCCCAAGCCACGGTATGGATTCATTGGACATTGACCCAGATCCGCTGGTTACCAATCGCCAACCTCCTATGTTCATCGGTACTACACCTCCTGATGCAGAAGGTGATGGTAAGCCATCTTTGTTTGCCGATGGCGATAACAATAGTGATGTAAACGATGAAAACGTCAACCGCACCTGGTTTACGAATGCAGCTACTGCAGACTCTTTGATTGCTGGCAATAGCATCACCCTGAGCTTCCCAGTAACCAACAACTTACCTGTACCAGCAAACGTCATCGTATTTGCTGACTGGAACAACAATGGTGTTTTTGAGAATGATACCGAGCGTTACAGCACAACTGTTCCTGCAAAAGTTGGAGCAACAGTAACACATACTGTATCCTTTACTTTGCAAATTCCAATTTTTGCTTCTGGTGGTGTTGGTGTACGGGTGCGGATGACTTCCGGAGCTGTATTCGATGCTTATGGTCCTGCTCCAGATGGTGAAGTGGAAGATTACATGTTGCAAGGTATTGCTGGCTTTGACTATGCCGACCTTGCCGACCCTGCTGCGGGCACTGGCACTGGCAACTACGAAACCGTCTTTAACATCAATGGTTCTCGTGGTCCACGTCATCGCATTGACGAAAGACTAAAAATTGGCAATACCATCGATGCTGAAGCCGATGGTCAACCTCAAGCGAATGCTTTTGGTGACGACATCAACGGCATCGATGACGAAGACGGTGTGATTCAGCCTGACTCAGTAGTGAGAGGCAAACCAGCTCGTTTCAAAGTATTTGTTACGAATAAAACCGCTGCAAACGCCTACTTGATGGGCTTTGTAGACTGGAACAACGATGGTTCTTTTGAAGATGCTTCTCCTAACCAAAAGTCGGGCCCAATTACGATTGCTCCTGGTTTCAGTGGTTACTACGATGTCATCTTTATCGTGCCTGTTGATCCAAACCCACTTCCCGAAAGAGTGGCGGCTCGTTTCCGTTTGAGTAATGAGAGTGTAGCTGTCCAATTGTCTACCGGGCCTGCCCAAGGAATCACAACGGATATCCTAGGTGAAGTAGAAGATTCCTGGGTGACCATTGTGGGTTATGACTGGGGTGACTTGGAAGAGCCTCGCTACATCACCGACGCTGAAGGTGGCCAGCCTGGCCCAAGCCACAAAATTTACGCCATTGACCATGACAACAATGCTGGAACAACTCCAGTAACGTCATTGTACATCGGCGCAACTGCTCCTGATGCAGAAACTGAAGGGATGCCTAATCAGCCCGCAACTGGTGATGACAGCAATGGAGTAGATGACGAGGACCTGAGTGCAAGCAACTTCCTCAATCCAACCACACTCCTCCCCTACCCGCTCATTTCTTCAGATAGTACAGTATTGCGCATACCCGTTACCAATAACTTTAGCAACAAAACTGCCACCCTATGGGCCTTTATTGACTGGAATGGTGATGGTTTGTTCAGTGGAGTAACCGAAACCTACCAGCGCACCGTTGCAGCTGGTTACATCGGTAATGTTAACTTAGGTATTCGGATTCCAAATATCCCGCTATCTGATTCGATCGGTGTCCGCATTCGTCTGACCTCAGGAAACATCCTGAATGCCTTCGGCCAAGCACCCGATGGTGAAGTGGAAGACTTCATGGTTGAGTTGCGCGCTGCAGAATACGGTGACTTACCTGACGCTACAGCTGGTACAGGCAACAACGATTACCAAACCCGCCGGGTATACAATGGTCCTCGTCACGGAGTTCCGGTAACTCCACTAGTATTCATTGGTAAAGTGATCGATACTGAAGCGGATGGACAGCCCACCGAACGCGCTACTGGTGACGACAGCAACCAAATTCCTGATGACGAAGACGGCATCATCTTCCTGGGGCCATTGGTACCTGGAAGCACTGCTCAATTGTCATTCAGTGGAACCAACAATACCCCTGACACTGCACATCTGCACATTTGGGCAGATTGGAATAGCGATGGCATCTTGGAATACGTTGATAGTGTAAAAGTTGGCCCCACAACTACTGTAACCGGTCAAATTGTCAATTTCGACGTACCTGCTAATGCTACTTTCGCCGGTGGTAAAGTTTATTTCCGCTTCCGTTTCACTACGGATTCTCCTTTCAACGCTGCACCAAGCCCCAATGGCTCGGCTGCTGATGGTGAAGTAGAAGATTACTTCCTGCCAATCTTCAAACTGGGCAACCTGGTTTGGGAAGACCGCAACAACAACGGCTTACAAGATGCTGAAGAAATCAACCTTGGCATCCAAAATGTCCGCGTTGTATTGCGTTTTGGTGGTGTAGATCCTGTAACTGGTCGTTGTGATTCCGTTACCCAAAACACTGCTCAAAACCCAAATACACAACTCATTGATGGTGGTATTGACCGCATTCAGGATTCAGTACTCCAAGTTTATACAGATGCTAAAGGGCTTTACTGCTTCACGGGCTTGATTGAAGGTGTGTACCAAATCATCTCCATCGATACGTTTGGCCTAACGCCTTCTCGCTTTGACCACATTAAAAATGTAACCGAAGAAGACCTCGATAGCGACGGCAAACCACTTAAAAATCCGTGGGATTATGTCAGTGGGGATCGCAGACAGTCGAAGAGCCAGATGTTCAAGCTCAAGATTGACCAGATTGGTACCGACGAAGAAGGTATCCTCGACCAAGGCAACCCTCAACTGCTCGATCCAAATGCAGTGGGTGTGTTCCCGGATGATCGGGTAGAACAACGCATCGACTTTGGTTATACAGGTTTGGACTTGGGTGATTTGGCCGAATCCGGTAATAATCCTTCCATAACCAACTTCATTACTTCCGAAAACGGTACGAAACCTGAAGGTCCTAAACACATCGTTACACCAGACCTGCGTTTGGGTAATTGCCAGGACGTTGAATGGTTGGGCCAACCTGATCAAGATGCAGGTGCTGAATTCAAACCAGCTCCTGATGCAGGTGGTGATGACCCAATCGCCGACTTCAGCAACTATCCCAACTTCCCCTACGATCCTTCACAAGGTCGCCGTTGGCCATTCCATGACGCAGCAAATACCTGCGGTGATGACGAAGATGGTATCCGTTTTGTGACCCCAATGGTCGCTGGTTATGAGGCTCAAATTACCGTTAAGTACCACGCCAAGATCAACCTGGATGGCCCAGATGCATACCTGCACGCCTGGTTTGACTGGAACGGTGACGGCAACTTCGATAATGGTGCTGGTGTCATTGATGCCAACGAGCACATCATCTTTACCCACCTGAATGGTAACCCAATTGTATTGGAAGCCAATACTCAGGCGGTAAAATTGGAGATGAGTTTCTTGAAATTTGCAGGTGACTCTGTACGTCTGAGCTTCAAGGTTCCTGCGAATGTGGCTTACAACAATGGAAATATCCTTTCTCGTTTCCGCATCAGCTTTGATCCACGCCTCGGACCAAATGGAATTTTGGCGCCAAACCTCAATTTCCCTGATCCTCAAGCTGGAGCAGGAACAAGCCAGGTTCCTGGTGGCATCATTCCTTACGGTGAAGTGGAAGATTACTTCATTTCGCTGTCCAAAGTGGGCAACACCGTATTTGAAGACCGTGATTACGATGGCTTCCAGGATGTACTCGAACCAGGTATTGCCAATGTTCCAATCAAGCTGCAATTCGCAGGTTTGGATGGCATCCTGAATTCTGGCGACCTTTACGAATATACTTATCACGATACAACTGACGCCAATGGCCGCTACTACTTCTGTGGCTTGATTGGCAACGTTGATCCTTCTGGTATTCCGAATCCGGTTTACCAAATCATCGTATCTGACCCAGCAGGAATGACCGCTACGTTCAACAATCCTGACCCATCTGACGATGCTTGTATTGATGACAATAGCAATGGTGACGACCTGCTGATCGACAACCGCATTACCACCGACACCTTCACCATCACAAATCCGATGATGTTGTGTCTGGATGAAAATGCACCACGCAACGACGTTGGTGGATTGGTCGCAGGAAACAACCTCCCACCTTCTGCTGATGCCCTGAACAACTTCCCGGACAACCAATACGATGAAACCCGTGACTTTGGTTACACTGGATTTGATTATGGGGATCTACCAGTTACAGCTACTTTGCCTGGCTCCAAGTATTTGACTTTGCGTGACTCTATGAACGCACTGTTCAGCGGCAAGTTTGGTCCACGCCATGCTATCCAACCCCGTCTATACCTTGGAAGAGGAGTTGACGGTGAATTAAATGGCAAACCAGATGCTGACGCTGGTAGCAAAGCTGGCGGTGATGACGACGACCAGGGTGCCTTCAAAAAAGGTGCAACTGCGGACGATGAAACAGGTGTTCGCCTGCTTTCTCCGCTGCTCCCAGGTGAATACGCTTACATCAAAGTCAACTATACTTCGCAGGATACTTCGGCAGGTGCTTATGTCAACCGCACTGCTTACCTCGATGCCTTCATCGACTGGAACGGCAACGGTGTAATGGACATCCCTGCGGAAAAAGTAGAATTCACGCACCAATCTACTTCGGCGAATGCGCCAATGACGACCAACAACGTCGCGGACATTACCGATACCCGTACCGCAACTTTACCTGCAACGGGTGCCAATGGAGTGGACAGTACCATTCTGGCCTTCCGGGTGCCCACCACTGCGGTGTTTGATTCAGGTACGGTATTCATGCGTTTCCGCTTGGGTTGGACCAATTATGCAACACAATTCCCTACTGCATTCCCTCATGGTTTGGGTGACGACAACAATATTTTCCATATGACTGTGTCACCTTATGTCAAGTCATTTGAAAATAACCTGCCATCCAATCCAATCCTGGCGCCACCTGCCAACTGGACAGATGTCGCTGGGAATACTGGAAGATACCCATACCCACAAGGGGAAGTGGAAGATTACGCCATTCCTGTTGCCAAAATTGGCAACCTGGCTTGGTTCGACCACGATGTATTTGGTGATCAGGATACCCGCGAAGACGTGGTTGACTCCCTGCACCTCGTATTGATCTGGGGTGGGGTTAATGGAACCACTGGTGCATTCGACACCGTAGGTTACCAAACCAGCCTTAGTTCTTTGGGCTCGGTTACCGACATCTTGTACAACCGCTCAATTGCGCCTTCTGCAGTAGGAGCATACACTCCAGGTGCACTGGTAAAAACGGGTATTTCTCCAGCAGCCGATAGCGGATTGTATTCCTTCCGCGGTTTGATCCCGGGTATCTACTACGTGTTGCCGATGAAATACTTTGCAACCGACAGTGCTTCCTTCGTAAACGCTTGGCCGAAACACCGCGTAGTTACCCTTCAGGACAATCCAGGAGTAAGTGATGGTCAAGATAGCGATGGCCGCACCTCAGGAGTAGGTGGTACAAGCCGTGGCCCTGGTGCTTTTGTAAAAATCACCGATGGCAACAGCCGCCAACCTGAAGTATGTGTCAATGATCGTCCGCTGTTCGCCGCACCAAATCCAATCAATGATGCACGTGAAGGTGGCTCTGGTGCCGAATTGCGGGCCAATGATGCCATTGAAAACGGCAAACGGGATGCTGACGACAATGCCAATCCATTTACTCCGGCATTCTTCCCTGACAACCAGTGGGACAAGTCGGTAGACATTGGTTGGGTAGACGAGCCAAACGTAGAAGCAAGTATGGACATCGTTGGGGTGAACTTCCCAACCAGCCAGATTTGCGGCAACTTCAATGTGATTACTCACCTTTGTGTGAAAAACCCACAAGAAGTGCCACTCGATAGCTTCCAGATGTTCTTCAACCTGCTCGATGCTTATGGCCCTGCATTGTTCACGGCTTCCAAGCCAATTGTGACCATTGTTGATAGTGCATTTGTAACCAATTTGCCACATCAGAAGATCAGAAAATCTTCTCTGGTTAACTTCAAAACTGCGGTCAACGCCAAAGCGAAGGACTTGCTGAAGGTGAACCCCAACTACAATGGTACTACCGATACCAAGTTGTTGCTGCCAACTTCTGAGAATGCGAACTTCTTGCTGCGTGGTGATTCAATCTTATGCGTACAAATTGAGTTCGAAATTGACCCAACCAAGGATGGAGCTTATCCATGGATGTTGTCTGCTTCCGTTACTGCACGTGCAATTGGTTTCGACAAATCAAATGGCAACAAGCGCCCACTGACTGACTTCCGCTTCTTCCACCCACGCTTTGGCAAGTCAATCGTAGTATTTGACTCTACTGACGAGTACGACGATCCAATGCCAATGGCTGGTTTGACTTATCCTGACGGTGGTGATGGTATCCTGTTTGAGGGTATGGTTGCTGATCGTGGTCTGAAAGGTGATTATCAACTGCCTTACGTTTCACCAAACGTAACTGGTCGTGATAAGTACGAAGACGAAGACGATAAGGCCATCATGAACGACTCCTGCTGGATCAAGACGAAGTGGAACAGTGGTTACAAAGAATTCGAAATTGCTTTGGATGCCAATTGTGAAGCTGTAGTAAATGCAGATTTACTGGTGCCCAATTTCATCGCAGCATGTGGTTTTGACAAGTACCCAATGGGTAGTTACTACCGGGTAATCATTCAGGACAAGTGGACGGAAGAAACGCTCTGGGCTTCGGTAGACCGTGTTCCATTTGACGTGAAGAAGTACCGCGATCGTACCTTGATCTACAAAGTGAGAAGTGTTGCCAACCATTGTAATGTGATCTGGGGACCAATCATCTTTGTAGACAAGATTCCACCAGTAGTTACTTGTCCACCGAATACTGCACGCAAGTTGAACTCCAAGAACAAGATCGTTGGAACGTATACTTTTGTATGTTCAGATGTAGATAGCATCTACAACGTATCCAAGTCTTGGAATGACAGCCTTTATGCTTACTATACAGGTCATGCAACGGCTACCGATGCTTGTGGTGATCCAAGACTGGAAAACGTTAAGGACGAAATTGAATACTTTGCCGATTGCAACGCATCTGCTGCTCAGGGATACCTCTACGCGCAGATTCGCCGTACATTCTCTTTCATAGACCTGATGGGCAACAAGGCAAATTGCAGCCAGTTGATCAACATCTACCGTCCGGTCATCCAGTTGCCTTTGTGCAAAATCGAAGTACCGAACGACAAGGCGAAAGGAGACAATTTGATTCTACCTGCTGATTTGGCGGGTAAGAAATACAACATCGCCGAAAGTGTACCTTACTTCATCAATGGTGCGGGTAAGAAGGTTTTCATCACTGGAAAAGACTACTGTGGTTTCGCATTCAACTATACTGATGAAGTTTCCTTCTCTACCGGTCAAGGCCTGTGTGGTAAGAAGATCATTCGTACCTGGTCAATCTTCGACTGGTGTTATGGAACTGGAACAGCTTATCCAAACTACTTGATCCAGCCAGCAACCGGCAATGATTGCTATGCTGAAAGTACCTGGAGTGGTGGCCGCTATACCTGGCAACAAACCATCATTGTAGGTGACAGTGAAAGACCAATCATCACTGCATTAGATGTTGATAAAGATGGCAAAATAGGTGCCTATACTGGTGCCCCTCAAGCCAATCCAAAAACAGCTACTGCTACTTACGATCCAGATGACGTACTGGAGTACTCTACTGGCCCGATGGATTGTACTGGTGGATTTGTATTCAATCGCTCCAGCTTCAATGTAATTGAGCAAAGCGACTGGTGCTACGAAATCCGCGTAGTTGAGCGTGTAGCCATCCTTGACTTGGATGAGCGCCCCACTGGTGTATTCGTGCTCAAAACTGATCCAGGAGTAAAAGTGACTGGTGACTGTGCGAAAGGTTACACCGTATCTGGAGTTCCAACTTTGGGTGACTGGTTTGTAGAAGTTCGGGTTTACGATGCCTGTTACCAGGACAGTCTGGTCTGGATTCCTGTTCGCATAGTAGACAAGATTTCACCAGTAATGAAGTGCGACGATAAGTTGAACATTACCCTCGACAACCAGGGCAACGGCTTTGTTGCAGCCAAAGACCTGGACGAAGGCAGCTGGGACAACTGTAAAATGAAGTGGGTAAAAGTACGCCGTCCGGTAAGCGATGCCTGCGTAGCGACCATGTTGAAATTCCCACGGGTGGTCGACGCCAATAAGAACGGCAAGCTTGATCCTTATGATCCTTCGAAAGGGCTGGTTGACCTGAATAAAAATGGCAAAGCCGACGATTACGATTTCATTGACCTCAACAGCAACGGGGTTGCATCAATCGAAGAGTACTTTAGCATTGGTGAATACTTCACGAAGAATCCACCAGCAGCCGGCAATGGATCTGGCATGATCATGACGCCATTGATGGATACCGTTCCATTCTTCTGCTGTGATGGTAGTGCATTGATGGTAGAATTGTGGGGCATGGACAAATTTGGCAACCTCAACTATTGCTGGAACAACATCCAGGTAGACGACAAAACGCCAATTCAGTGTCTTGCTCCTTGGGAAGTTAGCATCTACTGCAACGATAAGAACATCGGAATCATTGACGACAAGGTGCTTTCTGCCAAAGTATTTGGTGATGTAATCATCAATAGTGGTGCAGTTTGTATCCAAGCAGATACTGTATACAGCACGGTGAAACGCCTGAAGTGTGGTGCAGGTACCATTGAGCGGATTTGGGTATTGACCAAACAAACGGCTCATGGACCAATCACCACGACTTGCAAACAAATCATCCGGGTACTGCCCGTTCGCGAATACAACATCTGCTTCCCTAAAGACGTAGATCAACGCGACTGTAAAGTACCAGTGATCGATACCGCCTTCGTTAAAGAGTTGGGTTGTGACATCCTCGCGGTCAACGTTAGCGATAAGCGCTACGATGCTTCTGATACAGAGTGCTACAAAATCTTCCGTACCTACACCGTCATCGACTGGTGTGCTTACGACGACCGTTGTGGTGACCCAATGCAGGAAGGCAGCGTTTATGTGGTCGATCGCGCCTACAATGGATACGGCAAAACACCGATCTATGTACTGGTGCGCGACAAAAACAAAGACCAGCGTGAAGAGTTCTACCTGTCCTTGAACGAGACTGTGGATGAAGTCCCCAGCACCCTCGCTGATGGCAAAGTGCTCTCTGGAAACGATGAATCTTTTGTTCCACCATTCTGTGAAGATGCTTTCCGCGACAATCCTTATGGTTTGCCGGTGGGTGAGTTCTACCACTCCTTCATGTATACTCAGATCATCAAAGTATACGACGAAGTGAAACCAGTGGTAACTGCTGATCCAGCCAAGTTCTGCATCCGCGAAGGTGCGGATTGCCTGGCCAACATCAAGATGGTGGTCACGGGTAAAGACGACTGCAGCAACGAAGTGACCCTTGAAACCCAATACCTGATGATTGCTCCGTTCCAAACTCGGGATGCGGGCAGCATGATTCTCTACGCTACTCCACGTTGGAGTACCAAAGCATTGGGCAATGGCCAATTCGAGATCAACGTCAGCAACTTGCCTCAAGGCAAACATGACCTGATTGTAGTGGTACGCGACGAGTGTGGTAACCTGAGTGATGCCACTCGGATTCCTTTCACCGTCGAAGACTGCAAGGCTCCGGCTCCAATTTGTATCAATGGTTTGAGTACTGAGCTGATGCCTGACGGCGCTGGTGCAGGGATGATGACCGTTTGGGCTAGTGATTTCGTAGCTTCCAAAATCTACGATTGTAACGGTCAGGGTACTGAAACCAATGCAGCAGGTGCAAAACTGGTCACCAAGTACTCTATCAACCGGGTGGGTAGCCCAGTGGTGGAGGCTCAGACTAGCTTGCCACTCAACTGTGCTGACGCTGGCAAAAACATCCTGGTCGAATTGCATGCCTGGGATAATGCTGGCAACCACGACTTCTGTGTAACATTTATAGAAGTACAGGACAACCGCAAAGTTTGCGGAGGTTCGGGCAATGTAGACCTGGGTAGCATCTCAGGTTTGATCACTACTGACGAAGCTGAACCAGTCTTGGGTGTACAAGTCGACCTGAGTGGTGCTGCAACCATGAAGTACAATACGCCTGCGGTAGGTACCTTCACCTTCAATTCGCTGGTGAAAGGAAGCGACTTCAGTGTAAGTGCTCAATTGGATAAAGATCACCTCAACGGGGTATCTACCTTCGACCTTGTTTTGATTCAAAAGCACATCCTTGGGGTGAAGCCGCTGGAAGGCGCATACCGCATGATCGCTGCTGACGTCAACAACTCCAAGTCGATCAGTACCCTGGACATGATTCAGATCCGCAAGTTGATTCTGAACATCGATACCAAGTTCAACAATGTACCAAGCTGGAAATTTATTGACGCGACCTACAAGTTCCCAGATGCTCAAAACCCATTCACGGCTGAGTATCCAGAGGTAGTCAACGTCAATGACCTGGTTGGTAATGTCAAAGCCGACTTCATCGCAGTCAAAATGGGCGATGTCAATGGCAATGCAGCAACCACCACCGGACTAGCTGCTACCGAAATCCGTAGCGACCGCACGATGCTGTTGAACGCGGAAGAAGTAGCCATGAAGGCCAACGGTCAATACAACATTGCCATCCGTGCCAAAGACTTGCAAAACATCCAGGGTTACCAGTTCACTTTGAATTACGACCTGAATGCAGTCGAGTTGGAAGGCATTGAATACGGAGTAGCCAAGGCCGATAACTTTGGAGTCTTCAAAGACAAGGGAGCAATTACCACTAGCTGGAACCTCAGCAGCGGCCTCAGTGCCGCTGGAAACGAGGTATTGTTTACCTTGAAATTGAAAGCCAAAACTGGGGTAAAATTGAGCGAAGTGCTGAACATCAGCAGTCGCCTTACTCCTGCCGAAGCCTACGATAAGCAAAATGAGTCCATCGGTGTCAAGCTCAGCTTTGGGGCAGATGTCACTCAAGATCTTGCTGTACTGCGCCAGAATACGCCTAACCCCTTCCAGGATGAAACCCTCATCGGGTTCTATCTACCGAAGGCCGCCAAAGGCACTTTGACCATCCGCGATACCAAAGGAAGTTTGGTTTACCGCACGGAGAGCAATTATGTCAAAGGTGAAAACAAGGTCATTCTGAAGCAAGCTGATTTGAGAGCCAGCGGCGTGTTGTACTACACGCTCGAGACCGCTGACTTCACCGATACCAAGAAGATGATTCTGTTGAACCGTTAATCACACGGATGCACCTTACAATCCTTGCCGCTTTTGGGCTGAACTTTCAGCACGATAGCGGCAAGGTTGTAAAGTAGCGCTCCACCAACCTTTTAGATCATGAAGAACTACATTCAATTAATTCTGGTTGGAGTTGTGGTTTGTACCACCATCCTGGGTAAGGCTCAATCATTATCGCCAGAGGTAATCAGTACCGCTGGTGGAAAAATGCAAACAAGCACCATTAGTTTGGACTGGACTTTGGGCGAAACCGCGGTTTCCCGTTGGAATACCCCAGGAGGATTCACTACCGAGGGTTTTCACCAACCTATTTTGGAGGTTACCCTGTTGCCTGAATACAGTTCGCCAAGGGTGAGCATTGCGCCCAATCCCGTTCAGTCTACGTTGAACGTTTTGGTCAGCGATGCCAGTCAAAAAGCACTTTTTGCACAACTGGTGGATGTTCAGGGTCGGGTACTCGTCCAGCGCACCAACCTAACGCCAGGCAATACCGAGCTTAACCTCAGTAATTTACCATCAGGAACTTACTTTCTGAAAGTATCTCATCAAAACGGGAAACCAATTGAAGCCTTCAAAGTGGTTAAAACCCACTAAGAAGACTCCACATAATTTGACACTATCGGGCTTGGCCCTTTCTAACTTTTAATCCTATTGGCATGAAAAAATTATTACTCTTTTTGATTGCTGTCAGCCTGATTGGTGGACTCACTCTATCAGCACAGAGTACTTCTGCTCAAGGCATGAACTACCAGGCTGTGGCCAGAGATGCCTCCGGGCAGGTCATTGCCAATCTTCCCATTTCATTGAAGATTTCGCTGGTGTCGAAAAATGGCGACCAGGCTGAATATTATACGGAAACCCACCAGGTGCAAACCGACCAAACAGGTTTGTTCAAAGTCGTCATCGGTGAAGGGAAAGAAGCCGTCGGCAAATTAGCCGATGTGCCTTGGGCCAAAGATCAGGTGTGGCTCAATATCGCACTGGACACCAAAGGTGGAAAAAATTTCGCCCTGGTAAGTTCTGCGAAGTTGCTTTCTGTTCCTTATGCTTTCCATGCCGCCACTGCTTCACAGATCGTTGATGAGGCTAGCGCCATTGATTTGCCAACTGAAAAGAACCAATCCATTTATTGGACTACAGGGGGTAACACCAATACCCGTCCTGCTACCCATTTTGTAGGTACCCGGGACAACCAGAATTTGGTATTAAAAACCAATAATACCACTCGGGCAATTTTGACCAAAGAAGGTCAGATGCAGGTTTACAGCGGAGTAACTGGCCCTGATAGTGACAAAGCCAGCTACCCCATCACTGTCGAAGGCAGCGATCAAGGGATTTACATCAAAGTCAACGGCTCAAGAAGTGGCGACAATAACTTCGTTACTTTCGCTGATGATGAAGATATCTGGGGTCGCATTGAAGGCCAGACCATTGCCGAGTTAGAAGCCAGCCCAGAATACCAAACCCAGGTAGCTTTATTTACCCTGCAAGCTGTTTCTTTGGCCGCGCAAGTGGTAGCCTTTACCGCTGAAGCGATTGGTTTGGCTGCTTCAGGTGTAGGTGCTGCTGCTGCCGTTGGGGCAGTCGCCAACGGTGTTGCACTAGGGGTTGAAGCTGCTGCTTTGGCTACCGAATGGGCCACTTGGGAGTCAAGAATACGGGCCAATATTGGGGTTACGTACGAATCAGGATCCGGTGACTATGCAGAATGGCTGGAGCGTAAAAAAGGTGAGCGCGACATGCAATACGGTGAAATTGTAGGGGTAAAAGGTGGCTTGATCTCCCTGAACACCAAGTCGGTAGATCACTTTATGGTGGTATCTACCCGCCCAATTGTGTTGGGCAATTCACCTCAACCAGAAAAAGCTGCAAGTTTCGAAAAAGTAGCGTTTATGGGGCAAGTACCTGTAAAAGTAGCGGGTGCAGTTGCAGTTGGTGATTACATTTTGCCTTCTGGCAACAATGATGGTTTGGGTATTGCCATTCACCCTAATGACATGAAGTTGGGCGATTATTCCCGCATTGTTGGTGTTGCCTGGGAAGCAGCCAAAGAAGCTCCGTTGAACTATGTAAACGTGGCAGTAGGCATCAACAGCAACGACCTTACCCGCAAAGTAGATGAGTTGAACCAAAAAGTAGAGCAAATCATGGCTTACTTGGAAGGTAAAGCTCCACTCAATGCCGATGGAACTTTATTGGCTAACGCACCAATTGCCAAGCCAGAGACAACTTTGGCTAAAATGTACACCGATGAAGAATTCGACCAAATGATTGATAAAAATGCCGGTTTCTTCACTGAAATGTATGCCGAGGCAAAGAAGAATTTGATCAAGCAAGGTTATGACCTGAGTGCAAATCCTAAAATGGCGGAGATGTTGGACAACCCACTTCCCTTCATCAAAGAAGTGCGTCGTGATCCGGCTTACCTTACCCAGTGGGCCTTAGTGGATCAAAAAATCAAATCTAAAAAATAGGTCAGCAACGGGAGTCAATCTAGTTTTCCTATTGATTAAATTGTAAGGGTATGAAAAAGATTTTATTGATTCTAAGCATATTGAATGTCTTGTTGATCCATGCTATATCGGGGCAAACCAGCAGTGCCATCCCGGGTATGAATTATCAGGCAGTTGCGCGCGATGCCTTTGGCAAATTGTTGGCCAAACAACCCATTGCGCTCAAAATTTCTTTCAGTTCCGATAATGGTGGCATCAAATCTCACTATTCCGAAATCCATCAGGTAACGACCGATGAACTGGGTTTGTTTAGCTTGGTTATTGGAGAGGGAAAAGAGTCGGTAGGTGCATTGACTGAGATTCCTTGGGCTACGGAGCAGATTTGGCTACAGGTGGCTTTAGATGCTGCCGGCGGCCGTGAATTCGCTTTGATGGGTAGTGCTGAAATGCGTACAGTACCTTATGCTTTTCACGCAGCTACAGCATCCCAACTCGTGAATGAATCTACTGCCATTGAATTGCCAACCGAAAAAAACCAGTCCATTTATTGGCACACTGGTGGAAACACTGCAACCCGGCCTGCAACCCACTTTTTGGGTACTCGGGACAACCAGGATTTGGTTTTTAAAACCAACAATGTCACTCGGGTTAAACTAACCAAAGAGGGGCAAATGCAGATCATCAGTGGCGTTAGTGGTGTGGATAGTGACAAAGCGAGTTATCCCTTGACTGTTGAAGGCAGCGATCAGGGCATTTACATTCAAGTGAATGGTTCCAGAGATGGGGACAACAACTTTTTGACTTTTGCTGATGATGAAGACATCTGGGGCCGGGTAGAAGGACAAACCATTCCTGAACTGGAAGCCAGTCCAGAATACCAAACGCAAGTTGCACTCTTTACCTTAACAGCGGTTTCTCTTGCGGCTACCTTGGTTGCAACCATTGCGGAAGCAGCTGGTCTGTATGCAGCAGCGATAGCAGCTGCAGCAACCCTTATCTTGGCCTTCGCTACCCCTGGCTTTACTGCTGCGGGAGTAGCACTAACGGCCAATGCCGTAGTCATCGGCGTTGAGGCCGCGGCTTTGGCAGTCGAATGGTCAACCTGGGAGTCCAGAATTCGAGCCAATATTGGAGTTACTTATGAATCAGGATCAGGTGACTATGCCGAATGGCTGGAGCGCGCCAAGGATGAAAAAGACCTGCACTTTGGAGACATTGTAGCCGTGAATGGTGGAAAAGTTTCGCTCAATACCAGCAATGGTTCGCACTTCATGGTGGTCTCACGGCGCCCCATCGTTTTGGGTAATGCACCTCAACCTGACCAGCAGCCCTTCTTCGAAAAAGTGGCGTTTATGGGCCAGGTCCCCGTGAAAGTTGCAGGCAAAGTTGATGTAGGTGATTACATCATTCCTTCCGGCAACAACGATGGTATCGGTATTGCAGTGAACCCAGCTAAAATGATGATTTCTGACTACAGCAAAGTGGTAGGTGTAGCTTGGCAAGCCGCCAAAGACGCACCTCTCAACTACGTTAACATTGGAGTTGGCCTAAACTCAAATGACCTGGCGCCAAAAGTTGAAGAAATCTCCAATAAGGTAGACAACATCCTTGCTTATCTGGAAGGCAAAGCCCCCTTGCGCAGCAGTACAGAAATCAGCGCAGCTACGGCTGCTGCACCTGCGTTCAATAGTACTACTGCTCCAGCAATGAAGCTCATGACTGATGAAGAGTTTGACCAATTCCTCGACAACAACGCGGATGCCATCAAACAAATCATGCAACAAACCAAGGCTGAATTGGCCAAGCAAGGCCGTAATTTCGACAATAGCCCAAAACTGGATGCTTTTTTGAATGACCCAATCCCTACCATTAAGGAAATGCGGAGAGATCCAAATTACTTAACTCAATGGGGAGTAGTTGATCAGAAGTTTCTGAAGAAAAAATAACTATCTTTTGCTGTAGGGGCTCTCTCCTACTCTAACGCCGCTTAAAGTTCCTTTTAAGCGGCGTTTTTTTTTATTAAAACAGGAAACCTTATTCTAACACTTCCCCAATCCTCCACATTATATTCCGCTTTTGATTTTTTTTCCAAATCAAACTGTATTTTCAGTATCAATTGAAAACATAAAAAACTAATAATCAGTGTTTTAGATTTTTTATTTAGACTTCGTACAAATAAATTCATTCCAAACCTTTACTTTGCAATACTGTTTATTATTTGAAAATGCTTTGATACTTTTGCCTTCGAATTCCCATTGACACAATTTTGACTGAACAAGTTGCACTTTCCCACGAATAAATTCATGGGTTGTTCGTGCCAGTTGTTCCAATGGTAATCGCCCAAATACATTTGAACTATGGAGATTCAATTTGATTACATCGCAATTTTGATTCAACTGCTGGTAGCGGGAGGTTTCGTTGTCACTACGATGGTGGCCACCCACATGCTGGGTCCCAAACGCTACACCGCTCAAAAAGCAGAAGCATTTGAGTGTGGAATTGAATCGGTAGGTAACGCTCGTTTGCCTTTTTCCATCAAATATTTCCTTACTGCCATCCTCTTCGTGTTGTTTGACGTGGAGGTGATCTTCTTTTATCCTTGGGCAGTCAATTTTAAGGAATTGGGTGGAACGGGTTATTTGAAGATGCTGCTCTTCATTGCTCCCCTGTTCCTAGGCTACCTTTATGTTTTGAAAAAAGGAGCCCTTAATTGGGAAAAAGGGCAGATGTAATTCAAAAACAAGTAGAGTTGTGCGTGATTCATCACTCACAGCTCATCACTCATAACTCAACAATAATGGCTGTTAAACTGGTTGAAGGTCCCGAAGGTCACACTGGACAAGGTTTTTTTGCCACCTCATTTGATAAAGCCATTGGTTTGGCCCGTGCCAACTCCATTTGGCCCCTTCCCTTTGCTACTTCCTGCTGCGGCATCGAGTTCATGGCAACCATGGGTGCACACTATGATTTGGCCCGTTTTGGTTCCGAACGCCTTAGCTTTTCACCCCGCCAGGCCGACCTGCTCATGGTGATGGGTACCATTGCCAAAAAGATGGGGCCAGTACTCAAGCAGGTTTATCTGCAAATGGCTGAGCCTCGCTGGGTATTGTCTGTGGGTGCCTGTGCATCTTCAGGGGGAATTTTTGATACATACAGTGTTCTGCAGGGCATCGATAAGGTGATTCCGGTAGATGTGTATGTACCAGGTTGCCCTCCTACCCCAGAAGCCATCATTGATGGGGTGATGAAGATCCAGGAGTTGATTAAAAACGAATCTTTGCGCCGCCGCAATAGTGATGAATACCAACAATTGTTGAATTCTTACGGCATTGAATAATCGAAGTCCATTATGACTGCTACCGATATTACCCACGAATCAATTGTGGAAAGACTTTCTGCCCAATTCCCGGGTAAAATTCTTAGCCATGATGAACCATTTGGTCTGCTCTCGTTGAACGTGCCTCGTGAAGACGTGATCGACATCATCAAATGGCTGAAGGAAGATGCTGCGTTCCAGTTCATTTTCATGACTGACCTTTGTGGTGTCCATTTTCCTGAACAAAGCGGACAGGAATTAGGCGTTATTTACCACTTGCATAGCCTAGTGCACAATGTTCGTTTGCGCTTGCGCACCTTTTTTCCAGCCAATGATCCAGTGGTACCTACTGCCACAACAGTGTTCAAAGCTGCCAACTGGATGGAAAGAGAAACTTTTGATTTTTTTGGCATTCGGTTCATCGGACACCCTGATTTGCGCCGCATCCTGAATGTTGACGATATGGACTATCATCCTTTGTTGAAGCAGTATCCACTCGAAGATGGAACCCGCACCGACAAAGACGACAAATATTTTGGCCGCTGATGGATACATTACAAACCACTCCACCCGGACTCCAAGAGGAAAAGCAGTACAACACGCTCAACCTAGGTCCTACCCACCCAGCCACGCATGGTATTTTCCAAAACGTGCTGCAAATGGATGGCGAATACATCGTATCCGGTGAGGCCACCATTGGCTACATTCACCGCGCTTTCGAGAAACTGGCGGAGCACCGGCCTTTCTACCAAATCACCCCCATCACCGACCGGCTCAATTATTGCTCCTCCCCCATCAACAACATTGGCTGGCAGTTGACTGTAGAAAAACTCCTGGATGTACAACCCCCCAAACGGGTGGACTACATGCGGGTGATCATCATGGAATTGGCCCGCATCACAGATCACTTGATTTGTAATAGTGTGGTTGGGGTAGATACTGGAGCCTTAACCGGTTTCGTCTACGTATTCCAGCAACGGGAGCATGTCTACGAAATTTATGAAGCCATTTGTGGATCACGCCTGACCACCAACATAGGCCGCATCGGCGGTTTTGAACGCGACTTTGATGACAATGTGATGCGCCGCATCCGCAAGTTTTTGGATGAATTCCCCAAGGTGTGGAAAGAATTTGAAGGTTTGTTGTCTCGCAACCGCATCTTCATGGACAGGACCATTGGCGTTGGTGGCATTAGTGTGGAAGACGCTCTCGATTATGGTTTCACCGGGCCCAACCTGCGCGCTGCTGGTTTGGATTACGATGTAAGGGTGATGAATCCATATTCTTCCTACCAAGATTTTGACTTCATCATTCCCATTGGCCAATCCGGGGACGTTTACGATCGCTTCTGTGTGCGAAATGAAGAAATTTGGCAAAGTTTGAGCATCCTTGAGCAAGCCTACGCCAAGTTGCAACAAATGCCCAAAGGAGATTATTTCGCCCATGTACCCGAGTTTTACCTGCCTCCCAAGCAGGACGTCTACACCAAAATGGAGGCTCTGATTTGGCACTTCAAAATTGTGATGGGTGAGGTTGATGTCCCTAAAGGTGAAGTATACCACGCAGTAGAAGGTGGCAATGGCGAATTAGGATTCTACCTCATCAGTGATGGTGGTCGCCAGCCCTATCGCCTGCATTTCAGACGCCCTTGCTTTATTTATTACCAGGCTTTCCCCGAAATGATCAAGGGTTCGATGCTCTCAGATGCCATTCTGACGATGAGTAGCATGAACGTGATTGCGGGCGAACTAGATGCGTAGCGGCACTCCTCGCGGGTGCCGGGGTACCCGCGAGGGGTACCCGTACGACGAAAGCCTTTTTCAGTAGTGATGTTAAAAGTTGATCAATGATCGAGACAAAAAACATAACTTTTTCACCAGAACGTCTGGCCCAGGTTCAAACGCTGATTAAGCGCTACCCAGAGGGAAAGCAGAAATCGGCCATTTTGCCCATTCTGCACCTGGCTCAAAAAGACTTCGGTTGGATCAGCGTAGAAGTAATGGACTATGTGGCTGGGTTGCTCGATATTCAGCACATTGAGGTGTACGAAGTAGCTACTTTTTACACCATGTTTCACGTGCATCCCGTTGGTAAAAATGTGTTGGAAGTATGCCGTACCGGGCCTTGTATGCTGGTTGGTTCCGACAACATTGTCAAGTACCTGGAGCAAAAGTTGAACATTCAGGATGGAGAAACTACTCCAGATGGTATGTTCACCATCAAAACGGTGGAATGTCTTGGGGCTTGCGGTTACGCGCCAATGATGCAAGTGGGTGAAAAATACCACGAGTTTTTGACCGAGGAGAAAATTGATCAACTATTGGAGGCCTTCAGACAAAACGCCACACAGCTATGAGTAGGTTGAAAATATTGACCGAGCACATCAATAAACCTGAGATCACTGGGATTGAAGGATACATCAAAAACGGTGGCTACCGTTCGGTGGAAAAAGCATTGAAAAAAATGCAACCCGATGAAGTCACCGAAGAAGTGAAAAAATCTGGTTTGCGTGGCCGTGGTGGCGCTGGTTTTCCAACGGGCATGAAGTGGAGTTTCATTTTTAAAGGCAGCGACAAACCTCGTTACCTGCTCTGCAATGCCGATGAATCAGAACCCGGTACCTTCAAGGATAGACTTTTGATGGAAAAAATCCCTCACCTGCTGGTTGAGGGCATGATTGTTTCCAGCTTTGCCTTGGGCGTACGTACGGCCTACATCTACATTCGTGGTGAGTACATGTACATTATGCACATCCTGCAGCAGGCCATTGATGAGGCATACGCCAAAGGTTACCTTGGTGAGAATGTACTCGGCAGCAGCTATTCACTAGACTTACACGTCCACCCCGGTGGTGGGGCTTATATCTGCGGTGAAGAAACTG
Source organism: Saprospiraceae bacterium (assembly GCA_027486765.1). GTDB lineage: Bacteria > Bacteroidota > Bacteroidia > Chitinophagales > Saprospiraceae > Haliscomenobacter. The sequence goes on along the minus strand of JAIXOO010000465.1, from coordinate 29,153 downwards.
CTCTGATTGAATCGTTGGAAGGCAAGCGGGGCAATCCCCGCATCAAACCCCCATTCCCGGCCGTAGAAGGTTTGTGGGGCTGCCCTACTATCGTCAACAACGTTGAAACCATCTGCAAAGTCCCTTTCATCATCAATGAAGGAGGCGAGGCTTACGCCAAAATTGGCATCGGAGCCAGTACGGGCACCAAGTTGATTTCTGCCTGCGGCAACATCAACAAGCCTGGCGTATACGAAATCGAATTGGGCGTTCCAGTTGAGGAATTCATCTATTCCGACGAATATTGTGGGGGCATCAAAGGAGGAAAACAACTCAAGGCCCTGGTGCCTGGCGGATCTTCAGTTCCCATTCTGCCCCAACGCCTGATCACAACAACTGCCAAAGGTGAGCCACGCCTGATGAGCTACGAGTCGCTGGCCGATGGTGGTTTCGCCACTGGCAGTATGCTGGGCTCAGGTGGCTTCATCGTATTTGATGAAGACCAATGTGTGGTGCGCAATACCTGGAATTTCTCTCGCTTTTACCACCACGAATCTTGCGGCCAGTGTAGCCCTTGTCGGGAAGGTACCGGTTGGATGGAAAAAATCTTACACCGCCTGGAACACGGTCACGGTCGCATGGAAGACATCGACCTGCTGTGGGATGTACAACGCAAAATTGAAGGCAACACCATCTGTCCATTTGGAGATGCTGCGGCTTGGCCTGTAGCTGCTGCCATTCGTCACTTCCGTGACGAGTTCGAGTGGCACGTCCTCCAGCCCCAAGAAGCCACCCGCCGCAATTACGGCATGGGTCGCTCCGCTGAACCGATTGAACAGGTAACCGTATAAAAAACACCCCATGACTTTAGTCGTGGGATTTCCGCCAACCCACGGATTTATCCGTGGGAGGCAACATAACAAACCTAGCCCATGGCTTTAGCCGTGGGTAGGAGATACGACGAAAAACGATGCCAAAGGTAACCATCGACAACATTACCATCGACGTAGCACCCGGTACCACCATCCTGAATGCAGCCAGGATGATTGGAGAAAACGTGCCACCGGCCATGTGCTACTATTCCAAGCTGAAAGGCAGTGGGGGCAAGTGCCGGGTCTGTTTGGTAAAAGTGACCAAATCCTCGGAACAAAACCCACGGGGGATGCCCAAACTGGTCGCCTCCTGCTGCACCCAAATTGCAGATGGGATGGTGGTAGAAAACGTCACTTCTCCCGAAGTCATCGAGGCACGTAAGGGCGTTGTAGAACTATTGTTAATCAACCACCCTTTGGATTGTCCGGTTTGTGACCAGGCGGGCGAGTGCCACTTGCAGGACCTCTCCTATGAGCATGGTGCAGCTACTACCCGGTATGATTTTGGCCGCCGAACTTTCGATAAAATTGACATTGGCCCCTATATTCAGTTGCACATGACCCGTTGCATCTTGTGCTACCGCTGTGTATACGTTGCTGATCAATTGACCAATGAACGTCGCCATGGGATCATCAACCGTGGAGATGCTGCCGAAATCAGCACATACATCCAAAACGTGATTGACAACGACTTCTCTGGCAACGTCATTGACGTTTGTCCAGTGGGGGCATTGACCGATAAAACCTTCCGCTTCAAAAGCCGGGTATGGTTCACCAAACCGATGAATGCACATCGCAATTGTGACAAGTGCAGTGGTAAAGTGACCTTGTGGTTCCAGGGTGAAGAAGTTTTGAGGGTTACTGGGAGAAAAGACAATTATGGCGAAGTCGATGAGTTCATCTGCAATACCTGCCGCTTTGAAACCAAGCAAAAATCAGATTGGGTGATTGAAGGCCCACGCCGAATTGATACCCATTCGGTCATTGCCCAAAATCATTTGCCTTACGAATTGGATGTTGTTCATCCTCAAATTGAAGCAGCGCAATGATACTAGCATCCGTAATTACTTTCAAGCTAGCTCTAGCCGCGATCCTATTTGTGATCACCCTGGGCATTGCTGCTTACAGCACTTATTTTGAGCGCAAAGTTGCGGCATTCATGCAAGACCGGATTGGTCCAAACCGGGCGGGTCCACTGGGCTTGTTGCAGCCCATTGCCGATGGGGTCAAAATGATCTTTAAGGAAGAACACCGCCCAACGGGTTCCAACCGCATTTTGTTTATCCTCGGCCCTAGTATTGCGATGCTAACGGCCTTGATGACCAGCGCGGTGATTCCATGGAGTCCCAAGTTTTTCGAAATCGGGGGCCAAAAATATGCACTTCAAATTGCGGACATCAATGTGGGGATCCTTTACATTTTTGGCGTACTTTCCCTGGGTGTCTACGGAATTCTGATCGGTGGTTGGTCTTCGAATAATAAGTATTCCTTGTTGGGTGCTGTACGGGCTTCCTCCCAAATGATCAGTTATGAATTGGCGATGGGTTTGTCCATCATTCCGATTATCCTGGGCAGTGAATCTTTACAAATGAGCGCCATTGTTGAATCTCAACATGAAGTTTGGAATATCTTTAAATATCCTCTTGGTTTTTTGATCTTCCTGATCTGTGCTTTTGCGGAAACCAATCGGACGCCCTTTGACCTTCCAGAATGTGAAACAGAATTGGTTGGTGGTTATCACACTGAATACACCAGTATGAAATTGGGTTTCTTCCTGTTTTCAGAATACGTCAACATGTTTGCGTCCTCCGCAGTGATTTCAACCCTGTTTTTTGGCGGTTACCACTTCCCGGGCATGAGTTTGTTGCCCGCAGGTGTGGCCGTGCTGATCGGTGTGGCGGTGCTTTTTGCCAAAATCATTTTCTTCATTTTCTTTTTCATGTGGATTCGTTGGACGATTCCACGTTTTCGCTACGATCAACTCATGCATTTGGGTTGGCAGGTACTGATGCCCCTGGCCATCATTTTGGTGGTCGTTTATGGCGCTATTTTTAGTTTCATCTAAGCAAAACGGGTAAACATGCAATTGACCAATCGCTCCAAACAAGTTTCGAACAAGGAAATGACCTTCAGCGAACGCATGTACCTGCCAGCCATCGTTGGTGGCTTACGGGTAACGTTTTCGCACATGTTGAAAAAAGGTGCTACGGTTCAATATCCCGAACAAGTCCGCGAACACAGCGACGTTTTCCGGGGCCAACACGTACTCAAACGGGATGCTGAAGGGCGCGAAAACTGCACCGCCTGCGGACTTTGTGCAGTAGCTTGCCCAGCCGAAGCCATCACCATTGTGGCTGGTGAGCGCCAAAAAGGAGAAGAACACCTCTACCGCGAAGAAAAATACGCGGTGGAATACGACATCAATATGCTGCGCTGTATCTTTTGTGGTTTGTGCGAAGAAGCTTGCCCTAAAGATGCCATTTACCTTACCGATCGGATTGTGACTTCGAATTACGAGCGCTCCGATTTTATCTTCCACAAAGAAGACCTGGTAGAAAAGGTTGCCCTGGAAGGCCGCATCGACATTAGCAAACGCAAAAAGGACAAATAAAGCACATGGATCAGGCTATTTTTTACGGACTCGCCCTCATCGCAATCGTTGGTGCATTGGCTACTATCTTTTTCCGCAATGCCATGTACAGTGTATTGGCATTGGTGGTTACTTTTTTTGCCATGGCGGGTCTTTACCTACAGCTCAAGGCTGAATTTGTAGCGGTCGTGCACATCATTGTGTATGCTGGGGCCATCATGGTACTTTTCCTTTTTGTGGTGATGATGCTCAATTTGAATTCCGTGAATACGATCATTCGCAGCAATGTCAACATCAAATGGATAGCGGTTTTGGTTGGAGTAGGCATGGCCGGCATTCTGGGTTATGGCACTTATCTGACTACCCTCCCGGCCAGAGGCGTCAATTCTACTGAAAATGGTACGGTCAAAGTACTGGGCAAAATGCTCTTCAACGAATATTTGTTACCCTTTGAACTGACCTCGGTGCTACTCATCGCTACAATGGTTGGGGTAATTGTACTGACCAAAAAAGAAGAATAGTTATGGAAAAAAGTATATTCGATACTGTTCCACTCGAACAGTTTATAATCCTGAGCCTGATTCTTTTTTGCATTGGGATGGTGGGGGTGTTGCGTCGCCGCAACATGATTGTGGTGTTCATGTCCATTGAATTGATGCTCAATGCAGTCAATTTGTTGGCAGTGGCCTTCTCGGCTCACCGGGGCGATCCCAGTGGGCAAGTGTTTGTGTTTTTTGTAATGGTCGTTGCCGCAGCGGAAGTTGCACTCGGCCTGGCGATCTTGATGATGATTTACCGCAATGTAAAATCGGTAGACATCAATGCTTTGAAGCAGTTAAAATGGTAAATAAGTTGAGCGCTTGCACACCCGGCACTTCGGCTTCGCTCAGTGACCGGGTGTTCAAGTGCTTAACTCCTCAACTTTTTTTATGGAAAACCTAATTTGGCTCATTCCCGTACTTCCGCTCCTCGGCTTTTTCGTCTTGGGTTTAGGAGCAAAACAGCTCCCCAAAGGAGTGGCTGGAATGATCGGTTGCGCAAGTGTTTTGGCTTCCTTTGTTCTATCCCTGGGATTGATGGGAGCAGTTTTTAGCAATGGCGCTTTGGAACAAAACTTGTTCACTTGGGTATCGAGTGGTACCTGGTCCGTTGATTTTGGCTTTTTAGTCGATCCTCTTTCCTTGATCATGATGTTGGTGATCAGCGGGGTGGGATCATTGATTCATATTTATTCTACTGGTTACATGCACGATGATGAGCGGCACAATTACTTTTTTGCCTACCTCAACTTGTTCGTGTTTTTTATGCTCATTTTGGTAATGAGCAACAACTACCTCCTGCTTTTTGCAGGTTGGGAGGGTGTGGGGCTCTGCTCTTACCTGTTGATTGGCTTCTGGTTCAAAGTAGATGAATACAACGAAGCAGCCAAAAAAGCCTTCGTGATGAACCGGATCGGCGACCTCGGCTTTTTGCTGGGTTTGTTCCTGATTCTGGTCAATTTCGGCACCTTGAACTACGACGGTGTTTTTAATGCCGAAACCTTGAGCCAGGTACCTGTGAGTACACTAACGACCATCACCCTGCTATTCATAGTGGGCGCAGCGGGTAAAAGTGCTCAAATTCCACTGTACACCTGGTTGCCCGACGCGATGGCTGGTCCTACTCCGGTATCGGCCCTGATCCACGCGGCTACGATGGTTACTGCGGGTATTTACCTCACCATCCGCAGCCACGTGTTGTTTGACCTGAGCCCCATTAGCATGCAAGTGCTGACGGTGGTGGGCTTGGCTACCTCGATTTTTGCAGCTACGATTGGTTTGAAACAAAACGACATCAAGAAGGTCCTCGCCTACTCCACCGTATCTCAATTGGGTTTGATGTTTTTTGCACTTGGATTGGGCGCTTACGTTGCTGCTTTTTTCCACCTGGTGACACATGCTTTTTTCAAAGCCTTGTTGTTCCTGGGTGCGGGTAGTGTGATCCACGGCCTGGGTGGCGAGCAAGACATCCGCAAAATGGGGGCCTTGCGCAAGGTGCTGCCCATTACCTTTATCGTATTTTTGGTTGGTACCCTGGCCATTGCAGGTATTCCACCTTTCGCTGGTTTTGTTTCCAAAGATCAAATCCTGCTAGCCGCTTACGAAAAAAGTCCATTGCTGTTTGCAGCAGGTGTAATTGCCTCCTTGCTGACGGTATTTTATATGTTCCGCATGTTCTTTTTGGTCTTTTTTGGCCAGAGTCGGGTGGAGCACGATACGTTGCACCATGCTCATGAGTCACCGATTTCGATGACGGCTCCATTGGGCGTACTAGCTGTGCTTTCGGTGATCGGTGGTTTCCTCAACTGGCCCGCCCTGATGGGTGGTGGCGACTGGTTGCAACACACGCTGGCTGGAGTGTTGGGTATGGAGGAAGGTCACGAACACCATCATGCCATTTCTGCGAGTACCGAATGGGTGTTGATGGGGATTGTAGTTGCCCTCGTGGTAGCGGTAATTGCCCTCGCCTATTCCATTTATGTGGGTAAAAATACCGTCCCAGTCGAAGATGAAGCTGAACAAGGTTTTGGTCGGGTACTCAGCCACAAATATTTTGTGGACGAATTGTACCAGGCCCTGTTTATAAAACCTATTCAATTTTTGTCAGAGTGGTTTGGCCGCGTTGTAGACCCTAAAATTCTCGACGGGATCATCAATGGAGTAGGTCAATCCATCACGAATACAGGTGCCTTATTAAAAAACATCCAACAAGGCGCGGTAGGTTTGTACCTCTTCGTCTTTGCCCTGGGCATTATACTCTTGTTGGCATTACAAATCCTGTTTTAACGAAAACGCTCATGCTGACTACACTTTTACTCTTTATACCCATTCTGGGAGGTTTTCTCCTCACCTTAATTCCGGGAACCAACAGCACCCGCTGGCAAGCACTATTGCTTTCCCTGGTTGCTGCGGCCCTGAGCGTTTACATGGCTTCGAGTTTTGTACCAACTGGAGGAGTTCAATTTGAAGCCCAAAGCGAATGGTTGCCCATGCTGGGGATTGGTTACCACGTAGGTGCCGACGGCATTAGTATGGTGATGCTTTTGTTGACCAACCTGTTGTCACCACTGATTTTCCTCTCTACCGTCAAACATGACATTGCCAATCGAGGACTGTTTTACGGTCTGATGCTGATCATGCAAGGAGCGATGACCGGGGTTTTTGTTGCCCAGGATTTGTTCTTGTACTATATTTTCTGGGAATTGGCACTCATTCCAGCTTACTTCCTGGTTTTGTTGTGGGGCTCAGGCCAACACCGCAAAACAGCCATGAAGTTTTTCATCTACACCCTGGTAGGTAGTTTGTTGATGCTGGTGGCCATTATTTTCCTAAGCCAACAATGGAGCCCAGCTTCCTTCGACATCAGTAATGTTTATAAAGTAAGCCTGAGTCCTGAAGCAGAAACTTTTGTGCTGCTTTCATTTATGCTCGCTTACGCTATCAAAATACCGGTTTTCCCGTTCCATACCTGGCAGCCAGATACCTATACACAAGCTCCAACAGCGGGTACAATGTTGCTTTCGGGCATCATGCTCAAAATGGGTTTGTACAGTATGATCCGCTGGGTATTGCCTGTTGCACCCAATGCTTTACAAGAACACGGCCCCTGGATGATTTGGTTGATGGTCATTGGTATTGCCTACGCCAGCGTTATCGCCATTCAACAAAAAGACCTCAAACGTTTGTTCGCCTATTCATCCATTGCTCACGTCGGTTTGATTGCTGCGGGGATTTTGACGGCAAGCACCGAAGGTTTGACGGGCTCCATGTTGCAGATGTTTGCCCACGGTGTGAACGCAATCGGTTTGTTCTATATTTGTGCCATCCTGATGGAGCGTACCCAAACCAATGAGATTGCACAGTTAGGAGGAATTCGAAACATTGCACCCTGGTTTGCAACCACTTATTTTGTAGTGTTGCTCGGCAGTGTAGCTTTGCCACTGACCAATGGCTTCCCTGGTGAATTTATGCTGCTTTCTTCCTTGTTCAAACAGAATTGGGTCTGGAGTTTGGTGGCTGGTTCGGGGGTTATCCTGGGTGCAGTATACATGTTCAAATCTTATCAGGGCGTGATGTTGGGTGAAACCAAAGTCAGTGCTTTTCCTGATCTGGATATTTGGGACAAAGCCGTATTGGTACCCATTGTCATCGCGATCGTACTGATGGGCTTGTTCCCCGACCTCATCACTCGCATTGCACAACCCTCGATTGAACAATTGTTGCAATCCCTTTGACCAACGACCCATTAATCATAAAGTATGTATCCGATCATTATACTTTCACTTGCGGGCATCTTGTCCATGTTTATTGGGGCATATAAACTAAAAAAGCTGGCGCTGCCTGCTGTTTTAGTGGCTACCCTGGCCGCCTTTGTGTCCAATTTTTTACCTCAGAACCTGCACGATGCTCCGGTTTATTCTGGCATGTTGAAATTTGACAGCTTTGCCGTCAATTTTTCAGCCGTGTTAATGGGCATAACTTTGGTCATTCTAATCCTGAGCCGTCGGTATTACCGCGACAACCACGAACACCTGGGCGACATTTATGCCTTGTTCCTGTTTTCGGTCGTTGGGGGCATGATTATGGTTGGCAGTTACAATCTGGTGATGTTTTTTGTTGGTTTGGAAATCCTCTCTATACCATTATATATATTAGCGACCAGCGAACGGAACAACTTGCTTTCCAACGAAGCGGGTTTGAAGTACTTTCTGATGGGGTCTTTCATCACCGTTTTCCTGCTCTTGGGCATGGTGCTAATCTACGGGATGAGCGGCAGTTTTGATTTTGGTGCCATCAGTGCTTACCTAAGCAGCACACCAGAAACTCCTGTTTTGGTGAAATTGGGGGTTATGCTGATCATGATTGCCTTTATTTTCAAAATTTCGGCGGCACCTTTTCACTTTTGGGCACCCGACGTTTATCAGGGTTCACCAGCTGTGATCATGGTGTTTATGTCGACAGTAGCAAAAACCGCTGCATTTGGAGGTTTTTTGCGCTTTTTGACCCAGGCTATTGCACCCATTGGAGACAGTTTCACTCCTTTGCTTGCCGTATTGTCTGCCTTAACCATAACGATAGGCAACTTAATGGCTCTGAACCAAAATAACTTGAAACGTTTGTTGGCTTTCTCGAGTATCGCCAATGCAGGTTATGTGATGCTGGCACTGGTGGGATTAGGGGTCAACTCCTCCTCTACTGTACTGTATTACATGTTGGTTTATTCCATTGCCAACGTCATTACCATCGCAGTGTACCTGACCGTTAAAGAAAGTTTAGGCAGTGGATCAATTGACGGACTCAAAGGTTTGTACCAGAGTAAGCCCCTGCTTACTTTTTGTCTGGTGCTGGCGATGCTTTCACTCGCGGGTATTCCGCCCCTGGCCGGATTTATTGGCAAATATGCCGTTTTTGTAGAAGCGCTGCACAATGGTTATGCCTGGTTGGTGGTATTGGCGGCATTAAATTCGGCGATAGGTATTTTTTACTACTTCAGGGTCATGCGTACTGCCTTCCAAAACGCTGAAGAGGGGCCGGTTACGGTGCCATACGTACTGGGTTATTCAACCGTTTTGGTGATCTGTACCTTGGTGCTGTTGGTGCTGGGCATTTTTCCCAATGTGGTACTAAACGGCTGGTAGCAGCCTCAAAAGAGGCAAGATCGCTAGCCAAATAAAAAATCTTGTATTTTTTACAAATAATAAATTCTACTGAAAAAGGGGCAAAATGCGATCATTTTGCCCCTTTCTTATTGTATTTTCAACACTATCAAAACATTACCCATCAAATTATACCACTTGTTGTGTTTTTGTTTGCGTTGTCACCTCTTTATTATTGTCATAAGCTGTGCAAAGCCATATTTTCCGGCAAATTTTATACTTGCAAAGAATTATCTTTTGTTTATCTTCACGGCTGCGAACACTTCCTTCCCACGTTTCCTATTGGTAAAACATTTGTTAACTAAAACATAATTTTTTTCTAAAATCCTGATTAGCCATGAGTAAATCGACAAAAACAGCTGTTAATACAGCTAAGAAAGCTGAGTCTGGACAATTCAGCCGCATTTTCGCTTATCTGCTTATCCCGATCTTGTTGGTTGTGGCCTACTTGTTGTTTCAATTTGTGTTGGGTAACCCTGACAACTTCGAGAATGGAAACCCAGCAGGTCACCCAAAACCAGGAAACTACCTTGGTATGATGTACAAAGGTGGAACACTGGTACCTGTTCTGATGGCCAACTTTTTGCTGGTAATTGCTGTGTTCATTGAGCGCATCCTGACCATCACTGCTGCTAGTGGCAAAGGCTCTATTCCTACTTTTGTACGGAAGGTACAGTCTTTCCTTTCTGGTGACAATGTTTCAAGTGCAATCGCTGAATGCGACAAGCAGAGAGGTTCTGTAGCCAATGTAGTTAAAGCTGGTTTGGAGAAATACCAAGAAATGGCGACTACATCAGAAGCGTTGGATCGCGACCAAAAAGTTCTGGCCATCTCCAAAGAAATTGAAGAAGCTACTTCTTTGGAATTGCCGATGTTGGAAAGAAACCTGGTAATCCTGGCAACCATCTCTTCGATCGCAACGCTGTTGGGTCTGTTGGGTACGGTTATCGGTATGATCAAGGCCTTCTCCGCTTTGGCGACTGCAGGTGCTCCTGACGCAGTTGCACTGTCTTCAGGTATCTCTGAAGCCTTGATCAACACTGCCTTGGGTATCGGTACTTCAGCCTTTGCGATTATTTTCTACAACTTCTTTACTACTCGTATCGACAGTATGACCTACGCGATCGATGAGGCCGGCTTCAGCATTGCTCAAACTTTTGCTGCTAAGCACAAGTAATTTTTTTTAAAAAAAAATGCACTGCCACACACCACTTTGCAGAAAGCCTGCATCTAGGTAGGTAGAGCTCTTTTAAAAAGAAGTATTATGGCCAAAATCAAAGTTGCTCGGAAAAGTACGGCAATTGACATGACGGCGATGTGCGACGTAGCATTCCTCTTGTTGACGTTCTTCATTTTGACTACGAAGTTCCGTCCCAATGAGGTTGCTGAAATCAGCATCCCGGCATCAACTGCCCAAACGAAATTGCCGGAAAGAAATATCCTGCTCATCCAAGTCAATAAAGATGGACAGGTATTCATGGGGGTTGACGACCAAAACACGCGGTTGCGCTTATTGGACAAGCTTAAGGAGCGTTATTCCCTAAACTTGACACCAGCACAGACCAATGCGTTCCGTTTGCTCGACGCTTTTGGCGTACCGATGGCGCAGTTGCCAAAGTTGCTTTCAATGTCCAATGATGATCGTTCCCGCGCAAAACAAGCGGGTATCTCGCTGGAAGTGGTGCCACCCAAACAAAGTGAATTTATGGATTTGGTGCAGTTGATTCGCCAATCCAATGAAGAAATTCGCGTTTCTGAGGGTCGTCCACCTAGTGACATCATGAAGATTGCCATTAAGGCAGACAAGGAAGCTGACTATGAGGCTGTGAATGAAGTCATCGCTCAGCTTCAGCAGAAGAAAGTCAACAAATTCAACTTGATTACCTCTGCACGTGGTTCTGGTGAAGCCAGCACTGCAAAGGAATAATCGAAGGTAACCCTATTTTAAGTCCATAAAAGCGCTACAGCCATGGCAGAAATGAACATCCCTGATAAAGGGGGGAAAGGCGGAAAAACGCGATCCAAAAAGCAGTCAACCCGTGTGGATTTGACTGCGATGGTTGACTTGGGGTTCCTTCTGATTACGTTTTTTATGTTGGCTACTACTTTCAGCAAGCCTAAGGCAATGGAAGTAAACAAACCAGCAAAAGAAGACAATCAAGAGATAGAAGAAGCACCCATCAAGCAATCTAAAACTTACGCAATCGTTCTCGGCAAACGTGACATGGTGTACTGCTATGTAGGTGCCGATGACGCTACCGGGGTAAATGTCGACAGTGTCACATTCTCTCGTACTGGACTGCGCTCGATGATCAAGGATCGTCAAAAGGCAGTACAAGACCAATGGGGAGACAAGGACGAACTGTTTGTCATGATCAAACCACTACCAGAATCCAAATACCGGAACATGGTAGATGTACTGGATGAGATGGCAATCACGGGAGTTAAACGTTACGCAATCATTGATGATTTCAATTCAATTGATTCATTGATTGCGGTAGGTTCTGGCAACCGTTTGCGCCCAACTAAGGGATTCAATGCCCTGAAGCTTAAATAACTATTTAAAATAATTCCTCATGAATACGAACGATGCATCCAAAACCGGGTTTGTCGGAGACTTCATGAAGGCGGATTTGGATGATCTGATTTTTCAGTATCGGAACAAAGAATATGGTGCCTATCAACTGCGCAAAGCATACTATAAACGTATGACTCGCGGTACGATCCTAGCCATACTCTTGCTGGCTTTTGCCGCTGCACTTCCGAGTATTGTATCGTTCATTCGCGACAAAGTAGCCCAAGACGAGACGTTGAACGTTGAGGTAACGCTTTCGGAGCCGCCATCTGTCGATCCCAAGCAGGAACCGCCACCCCCACCGCCACCGGTGGAGCCGCCACCTGCTCGCCCAACCATCGCTTTTACCATTCCGGTGGTAAAAAAGGATGAAGAAGTGGTAGAAGAAGTTCCGCCACCTACGCAGGAAGAAATGAAAGAAGTTGAGATCAGCACCAAAACACAAGAAGGTAGCGACGATGGTGTTGTTGCTGGACTTGGTGATGAGCCCATCGAAGAAGCACCACCTCCTGCCGTAGTACAGGAGGAAGAAAAACCAAAGGTTACTCAAGAGGTTTTTAAGGTGGTTGAACAGATGCCTTCTTTCCCTGACGGTCAAGCGGCATTGCTCCGTTACCTTGCCCAAAACATCGAATATCCAACCATTGCGAAGGAAAACGGTGTAGAAGGGATGGTCGTTGTGCAGTTCGTGGTAGAACGTGATGGTTCTATCGCCGGTGCGAACGTGGTCAAAGGTATTGGTGCTGGTTGCGACGAAGAAGCTTTGCGCGTAGTGCGAGGCATGCCTAAGTGGCAACCAGGTAAACAACGCGGACAACCAGTTCGGGTTCAGTTTAACTTGCCAATCCGCTTCAAACTCGAGTAACTCAAGGAGTTGAAAAGTTAAAGGTTGAAGAGTTGAAGAGTTAAACAGCTCTTCAACTCTAACTTTTCAACCCTTCAACTTTTCAACCCTTCGACTAAAATGAATCTCCTTCGTATTGCCTTTTTATCGTTGTTTGGACTAGCCTATATTCTCGCCGGCTTGTTTGTCCTCAAAATAAAACCTATTAGTCCTTTTGCTGTGAACACCCTGCTTGGTGTGCTCTTTCTGGCGTATGGCATTTTTCGCATTGCAAGGCAATTTTTTGCATCCAAACAACTTGAGGAAAAAGATGATGAATGATTTTTCAGCCTTTAACATCATGGTCATCGTGAAATCACTACCTATGCGTTGGTTCGTCATTGTTATCCTTGCTTTATTCGTTTCCCTGGGATGTAGCAACAAGGAAAAGACACCAGAAGATGGTGCTACTTTTGGAAAAATCCGCATCCTCGCTGACGAAACGGTTTTTCCCCTGGTTATCGCCGAAGAAGACATGTTTGAACATACTTACAGCCGTGCTTCTGTCGACATAAAATACCTGCCTGGAATCCAGGCCATGAACGAATTCCTCAAAGACACTGCGCGCACCGTGATCAGTGCACGTCCACTAAGCCCTGAAGAGATTGCTTATTTGAAAAAAATCAATTCAACTCCTATTACCACCCAAATTGCTACCGACGCGGTAGCCTTTATGGTACACCTAAATAACCCCGATACGGCACTAACGTGTGAAAGTATTCTTAAAGTCCTGAAAGGGGATGTTACATCCTGGGATCAATTGAGTCCAAATAATAAGAGCGGGAAAATAACTTTGGTGTTTGACAATCAAAATTCTAGTACGGTTCAATTCGTCATGGATATGATCAAACTCAAAAAACTCCCCGTTAACGCCTATGCCCTTAAAGACAATCCTTCCGTAGTAGCATATGTAGCCCAACATCCCGGAGCATTGGGAATCATTGGCTACAGTTGGATCAGCGATTATGATGATCCATTGGGCAAAAAACTACGGTCGGAGGCGAAGTTGATGGCGGTATCCGTTTGTGAAGGAAAAAATGCCACGAAGCCCTACAAACCTTATGCTGCGAACATGATTGACAAATTGTATCCCTTTAGACGGGACATTTTCATCATCACGCGGGAAGGTCGATCAGGGTTAGGTACTGGTTTTGCGTCATTCATTGCGAGTGACATCGGCCAGCGCATCATTCAAAAGGCAGGTATTCCTCCTTATTACAAACTGGAATACAACATCGAAATGACTTCGAAACCTTTCAAACTTGAAAAATAGACAGTAAGTGCTAACCATTCAAAATTCATCGGCAATGAAGAAACTTGTGTTGTGGTCTGTATTCATTTTGGTTTCGCAAGGAGCATTTGCGCAAACCGTAGCGGAAATCCAAAAGATGATGTCTGATGAAAACATCTCCGGTGCCCGCAAAATGGCCAGGGAATTGATCCAAAAAGAGCCTACTAATGGCGATGGCTACTACTATTTAGGGGAAACCTTCTACTTCGACGAAGCACAGGATTCCGCTGCTTTCTGGTACAACAAAGGTTTAGCTTTGGCACCAGATGCTCCAGCACCTCACGTAGGAGTTGGTAAAATCGCACTCGACAAAGGTTTGGGCCAAGATGCTGAGAAGTCATTTGGCCGTGCCTTGCGCTATGTGAAGAAAAAACCTGCTGAAGCTTACGCGCTGATCGGTAGCGCCTATCTGACGAGTCAGAAACCAAACATCGATAAAGCGTTGGAAAATTTTACTTCGGCTCGTGACAACGATACCAAAAATCCACGCTATTTCATGTTGTTGGGCGATGCACAGGTTGCTGCTGATAAAATCGGCGAAGCGCAAACCAACTATACCTTTGCATCAGAAAAGGACAAGCAGAATCCTGAAATCCTGATGAAGATCGCCCGCACCTACTTGAAAAGTGGGATTCCGGACGTAGCGCAGAAGAACCTGGAAGAGATTATTGCAAAATTCCCTAACTACTCTCCTGCCTACAAAGACCTTTACGAGATCTACTTCAACAACAAGTTGTACTCAAAAGGTACTCCCCTGTTGTCCAAGTACGTAGAACTGGTGGGTACAGATATCGACGCGCGTGCTCGTTTGGTGCGTTTCTTGACAACGTTGGCCAAAGACTACGAACGGGCCATTGTTGAGGCAAAAACGGTGTTGCAGCAAGACCCTGCGCGTGGTGAAATGTACCGCTATCTGGCTTGGGCACATTACGAAAAAGGAAGCTTCCAGGAGTCTTTTGATGCTTCAAAAATGTTCTTTGAAAAAGAAGTCAATCGTAAGAAGTATCCTTCTGACTATGAGTACTATGCCAAAGCTGCGGCAAAACTAGGAGAGAGAGATGTTGCTGCCAAGAACTACATGAAAGTAGTAGAAATGGACAGTACCCGCAATGAGGTTTACGACATGATCGGCAAAATGTATTACGATGGCAAAAGTTGGAAAAATGCAATTGATGCCTACACCATGAAAATACAGAAGGTCAAGCCCACCAACCAAGATTTCTTCTTCATTGGTAATGCTCAAATGCAACTCAAAAACTACTCCTTGGCTGATTCTGCTTACCGCAAGGTCAATGAGTTGAACCCAACCTATGCAGTAGGTTGGTATACTCGGGCTCGGATCAATGTAGCTTTGGATACTGCTTCTAAAAAGTCAATGGCTAAGCCATTCTATGAAAAATTCCTTGAATTAAGCGAACCAACCATAGAAAAAGCAGAGCAGCGTACCAAAACCAACATGATCACTGCTTACGCTTACTTGGGCGAGTATTATGTCAACCACATCGAAACGCCTGATTTACCCAAGGCATTGACTTACTTCGAAAAAATGTTGGCTTTGGATCCTGCTAATGCAGACATCCAAACCACCATCAAGAACATCAAAGACGCAATTGCCGCTGGGGGCAAGGACAGAGACTAAATAAAGGCTTTCTTAAATAAGAAGAGGCTTCTCCGCACAATCGTGGAGAAGCCTCTTTTGTATTCTAGCAAGTGGTAATTACAACATTTCAACTACCTGTTGGAATACATTGTCCGGCGTAAAACCAAATTTTTCATCCAACACCTTGAACGGTGCTGAATACCCAAAATGGCTCAAACCCCAAACCTTGCCACGGGTTCCGACCAGGCCACGCATGGTAACTGGCAAACCTGCGGTAAGCCCAAAAGTAGGTATATTTGATGGCAATACCGTTTCCTGATAATCTACCGATTGGGTGCGGAACAAACCTTCGGAAGGTGCAGATACAATGCGTACGTTCAATCCTTTCTCTTCACTCAGTTTTTTAGCCGCATCAACCAAGGTTGCTACTTCGGAACCATTGGCGACCAAAATCACATCTGGAGTACCCGCACAATTCTGTACGATGTAAGCACCCCGTTCAGCCTGGCTAGCTTCCGCAAAACGGCTCGATGCCGCGGGCAAATCATTGATGTTTTGACGAGACAGGATCAATCCTGAGGGAGAGTCCTGATTTTCCAATGCCAGTTTCCAACAAATGGTAGTCTCGTGGCTATCCGCTGGGCGCAGCGCCAAAACGCCATTTTTGCCAGAGTGGTTTTTCAACTGCTCCAACAAACGCAACTGCGCTTCCTGCTCGATTGGCTGGTGCGTAGGACCATCCTCCCCTACCCGGAAAGCATCGTGAGTCCATACAAAAATCACCTGTTTTTCCATCAAAGCTGCTACCCTTATGGCAGGCTTCATGTAATCGGAAAAGGCGAAGAAAGTAGCACATGCTGGAATGACTCCACCGTGCAGTGACATACCAATCGACAAGGCAGCCATGGTCAACTCGGCCACCCCCGCTTGCAGGAAGGAACCCGAGAAATCACCTTTGGTAAATGCGGTGGTTTTTTTCAAAAAGCTATCCGTTTTGTCCGAATTGCTCAAGTCGGCTGAAGCCACAATGAGGTTTTCTACTTTTCCGGCCAGGTAAGCGAGTACATTGCCGGAAGCGTTACGGGTAGCATCGTTTTCCTTTTGGGCAATTTCACCCCAGTTGATTTCAGGCAGTTTGCCATTCAACCACATAGAAAGCTTGGCAGCCTGGGCGGGGTTGGCCTGCTCCCAGCTCGCAAATTTGGCTTTGCGCGCTGCTGCAGCCTTACGTTTTTGCTCCAAAATACCAGCATAGTATTCTGCCACATCGGGAAAAATCTGGAAAGGATTGCTAGTGTCGCCGCCCAAACCTTCAATGGTTTTGGCATAAGAAGCTTTGGATTGCCCCAGCGGTTTACCGTGCAATTCTACTTCGCCTTCAAAAGCCGAGCCATCTTCTTTTTTCACCCCTTTGCCCATAATGGTTTTGCCGATGATCAAAGAAGGGCGATCCGTTTCGGCAAGGGCAGCCTTGATGGCAGCGCGAATCGCGTCGTGGTCGTTGCCAACTACGGTTTGTACATGCCAATGCCAGGCTTCGTATTTTTTAGCGGTGTCTTCATTGGTTACCGCATCAACTTCCGTAGAAAGCTGAATGTCGTTGGCATCGTAAAACATCACAATATTGCCCAGGCCCAAAAAGCCCGCAATCCGGCCAGCGCCTTGCGAAATTTCTTCCTGCACCCCGCCGTCGGAGATGTATATGTAAGTTTTGTGTGCAACCTCTTCGCCAAAACGTTGAGCCAAAAAGCGCTCGGCAATAGCTGCGCCAATGCCAAAAGTGTGGCCTAAACCGAGTGGACCGGAAGTATTTTCAATACCCCGCTCAACGTCTACTTCTGGGTGCCCAGGTGTCGGACTACCCCATTGGCGAAAATTGCTAATTTCTTCCATGGTATAGTTGCCCAACAAGGCTTGTTGCCCATACAACATGGCCGACATGTGGCCTGGGTCGAGGAAAAAGCGGTCGCGTAGTGGCCAATGCATGTCGCTTGGATCGTATTCCAAAAACTCGGAATAAAGCACATGGGTAAAATCAGCACCACCCATGGGGCCACCAGGGTGACCAGATTGTGCTTTTTCTACCATTGCCGCCGACAGGATACGAATGTTGTCGGCAGCCCGCAGAGAAAGGTTATTTGCCATAACTTAAATTGATAGCAGTTTGTGTGTTAATTGTTTGTTTATCAAAAAGAATGGGCCAAAGATAAGGAACGTGTTGGGAAAAAACAGGAAAAGCTGTGCGATTTTGGTTACTTGAGCTGGTTTCTGAAGAGTAAAACGCCAATCCCCTGTTGATTCCAGGTTTGGCGCAGTGGTTTGGGCACCGTATTATTGATGCTGCAAGCCCCCAGTACAATGTCACAATCACCATCTTGGTCCACATCCCCTTTGTCCATCAGCAACCAATTGGCCGCATCAGCCATTGGGAAAGTATGGGCACTAAAATTCAAGTTTCCCAAATTTTTGAATACCACAAAACCACCTAAAGGCTTTTGTGCAAAGTTGGGAAAATAAGCGGTGCAGGCCAAATCAGGTTTGCCATCCTGATCAAAGTCCTCTACCAGGACTTTACCTACTCCGTGAAGCGGCAAAAATTTCTTTTCTACAAAGTATTGGTTCCCCTGGTTCAGCAAAATGCGAATGCCGTGGTATCCTTTCAAGGCATAACTGTAATCATAATTGTCTCCCGCTGAATGGATGAGGTCTAGTTTTCCATCCTGATTGATGTCTTTGATGTCCAAATAACTGGATCCATAAATGGGCGAAAAACGGGCAAGTAGCCGTGGATCGAATACTCCTTTACCCAGGTTTTTAAACCAAATGATCTTTTCATCCCCCTGGCTGAGCAGTGCCACAATATCCTGTTTGCCATCCTGGTCTAAATCAACCACATGGGCAACCCGAGCACCTGGTCCATTAAAAAGTTGGTAGACTTTACTTTTCCCATCTGCTGTTCTTTCGTGCCAACTCAACCCTCCGGTATAATGCCCAAATTCACTGATGGCAAAGGCTTCTTCGCCAGTCTTACTTTGATCAAACGGAGCAAACTGTACAGGGCGATTCAGTGAATTCACGATACTTCGCATCACTTCCCAACGCCCTGCTTTTCTCCCAATTTCGAGTAAAGCCCCAGAGTAAGCATCATTGGGATCCATTTTCCCCATCAGCAACAATTGGAGTTGGCCATTTTGAGCGATGTGGACATCGCTGGCAGCGGATGGTGTGAACAAAGAATCCTGAAGCGCCTGCTTGGCACCTTTAAACAAATACACTTTCCCTTCCCGTTGCCCAGCAACCAATGTTTTTTGCTCGGGCAAGTATTTTAACAAGGAAAAATTGGGTCTTTCCCCCGGAGATTGCCATACGATCTGCGGCTTAAACAGTTGTGTATCGACGGAGATCGGCAAAGCGCCCTGCTGAGCGGGTATGTTTTCAGGAGCATTTTTGAGGTAATAAGCCACTATCTTACCCCAATCTTTTTTACTGATCATCGGCTTTAGCGGTAAGCCGCCTTTTTCAAGAATGGTTTGGTATTCTTCTGGGTTCAACTCATTGAAATCTGGATCAGCTATCCCCATTCGAATCGCCATTTGTGGCAAAACACCTTTTTCCCAGCCTTTTTTGTCCAGCAAATTCGGTTTGGGGAAAATATGACAAGCACCACAGTACAGTTCTGCCAGTTTTTGGTCCTGTTCTTTTTGATCACAGGCCGTATTAGTCCAAACCAACAAAAGACAACCAACAAATACTACAATTGAAAAGGTATTGAGCTTAGTCAACGCTTTTAGATTTAACTGTTGAATTAAAATTTGACTACCCGCTTTTTACCCCTAAAATCAGTATAGGTTATTTCCTTTGCGATTTTAGGGATGGCAATTTTCCGGGCAGATTGAGATAAAAACCCGGCACCATGATACAGTTCATAAAATAAAACTTTTCCGTCATTGAGTTTTACCTCAGCCTGCGCATCGTTCTGGGTGTAGTTCAACAATTTTGTACCTGATGCAAAAGAAGTAAACACTTGTAATGGGCCACGGTTTTGCCCAGCAACCAGGTACAATTCACCTTTGGCATTACCCAATTGCACCAAACTTTTGGCATCTCCAGGCACATAAAAACCAGATTGTTGCAAGGAACAATTGGTAAAGCCGCCTTTGCTGTTTCCCAATAACAACAATCCAGACAAGGCATCACAATGTCCGGTGGTTACTTCCATGCCATAGTCGTTGCCCACACAAAGTGCGTCCAGGTGGCCATCGGCATTCCAATCTCCGGTCATCATCCCATAAATCGGGGCCAACTGAGCTGCATCGGGCAGTGCCTCTACTACAAATTTCCCCTTACCCAGATTGCGAATGAAACTACTTTGCAGGTGGGTAGCAGTCAGATGCAGGGGTTTGATGGTCGGAAAGTTGCTCAAATATTCGGTCATGTTGATTTGAGCAAACTCGGCGTGCATCAGGTAACTCCGCTTGCTGAGGATCAACTGCTTGTCCATGTCCAATCGGTTGTGGTAGGGGAATTCTTCCAGGGCTCCTTTTTGATTGGGAAAAAAAACGGAAGGAATTACATCATACCCTTGGTTGCCATCGAAGTCGGCAGCATACACTCCCAGCGGCTGTTTGGGAGAAGCTTTGAACAAGGTATTCAACCCTAGATTACCAGCCAGGTAATCGATGTCGCCATCCGCATCAAAATCAGCACCGACCAAACTATTCCACCAACCCGGGAAATTTTCCAGGCCGCTGCCCTTGGTCGCATTGCTCAATTTGCCCTGATTGTTTTTAAACAAGGTCAACGGCATCCATTCCCCAGCCAGCAGCAAATCCACCCAACCATCCTGATCATAATCCGTCCACAGTGCATCACAAACCAGGCCTAAATCATTCAATTGGGGGGCCACTTGGTTGTTTGCGAGTACAAATTTAGGCTTGCCCACTTTACTTTCGTTGCGCAGCAAGTAGCTGCTTACGGGTTTGGGGTATTCTTTATGACGGGTGCGCCCGCCAATGAAAAGGTCCAAATCGCCGTCCCGATCATAATCGGCAGCTCTCACACAGGAGCCACTTTTGAGGAAAGCAGGCAAGGCACCTTTTGCAGGACTAAATTGGCCACCATTATTAAGGTATAAAATATCCTGATAGGAAGGTTCATCTGCAGGGTACTCCACCCCACCCCGCACGGAGTACAAATCTTCATCGCCGTCCCCATCTGCGTCAAAAAACAAGACTCCCAGGTCTTCACCCCGTTTGTCACGTCCATCCGGCCCTTCCAGTAAATCGCGCTCCTGAAAGGTGCCATCTGTTTTTTGAACAAAGAAGCGCCCTTTGCGGAAGTGCCCAGCCGATACATAGAAATCATCGAGTTGATCTCCATTGACGTCGGCTACGGCCAGACCGGGGCCGTATTGGGA
Source organism: Saprospiraceae bacterium (assembly GCA_027486765.1). Lineage (GTDB taxonomy): Bacteria > Bacteroidota > Bacteroidia > Chitinophagales > Saprospiraceae > Haliscomenobacter. The sequence goes on along the minus strand of JAIXOO010000465.1, from coordinate 8,252 downwards.
TAGCTTGTGCGGCAAAAGGGGTTGCAGGTTAAAATCAATAAAATCCGTTTCGGTGTGCATGTAGTTGACCCCAGTCGCAGCCGTAACGTTGTTGAACCAGGGTTGAATGGGCGGTGGCGGTGGTGGTGCCTGACTGAGTTTGGCATCCTGGTACTTGATGTCCAGTACTTGATTGGCTTTGACTTGGGTCAGTACTTGTCCTTTTTGATTGGGCCAGGTAATGATCACCTTGTCCACCACTTCATTTTTGCCCAGTCCAAAATGCGCCAAAGCCTGCATGGAAGACAGGTAGCCTCGGTAAATGCTGTGTTCCCAAACCTGTTTTTGTTTGTCGCCGTATTGGATTTCAATCCAGGTACCCAGGCCCATGGGGTTCAGAGAATCACCGTGTAATCGGACGCCCAACCACCCGTAGGGGCGACCCTCGCGGTCGCCCTTTCCCCCGCCCGGGGCCCCCGCAAGGGATGCCCCAACAACGGCATTATTCCGAAAAATCGACGCCGGATCATTAATATTGTTCACCACATAATCCAAATCCCCATCATTGTCCAAATCACCATAGGCAGCACCATTGGAAAAGGAGGTTTCGGTAATCCCCCATTTTTCACCCATGTTTTCAAAAGTCAAATCCCCCCGGTTGCGGAAGGCGTAGTTTTTGAGTTTTACGGAGGGGATATTGTCGTTCAAAAAACCTGGCGAGGCATAGGTATTGGCATTGGAGTTGTAGTCGCCAAAATCCAGGTCGGTTACATCTTTCGGGAAGCCATTGGTAACGATCAAATCGCGGTAGCCATCCTGATCAAAATCTGCGGAAAGAGGAGTCCAGCTCCAATCCGTTGAACTGATTCCGGCAAACATGGAAATCTCGCTAAAAACCGGCGTGTTGGTGCCCGGAGCATTTCCCCGGTTGAGTTGTAGGGTATTGCGCACATATTGGTGCACGTATTTGAACTCTTCAAAATTCTGGAAGGTGTTGTAGTTGTTGGCTGGCAACATGGTTTTGCGCCGATAGTTGTCCTCCGGCATCATATCGACGGCGAGAATATCGACCAAACCATCGTTGTTGAGGTCAACCACCTCATTGCCCATGGCGGAGTAAGAGGTATGTTTAAGGTATTCGCCCAATCGATCTGTGAAGGTGCCGTCCTGATTGTTGATGTAGAGGTGATCGTTGGTGAGGTAATCATTGCTCACATAGATGTCTTTCCAACCATCGCGGTTCAAGTCAGTAATGTTGATGGCCAAGCCATAACCTTCACCTTTGATGCCTGCGGCCAGGGATACGTCTGTAAAAACCGCATGTTTACGCGTCGCATCCCAATCGTTGCGGTACAGTTTGTCGTGGTTAAAGGAAATGGAATCCGGGTTTCTGGAATGGAATGAATTGGCCGACAAATTATTACTTCCTTTTTTGCGCTGGTGATTGACGGCAAGGTAGAGATCCTGATCGCCATCGTTGTCATAGTCCAAAAAAGCACAGGCGGTCGTGTAAGCAGTATCAGCAATGCCATATTCTGCGGCCATTTCTTTAAACGTAGGGCGACCCTTTTTGTCATTGCCCTGATTGACGTAAAATAAATTGGCCCGGCGAGGTCCTGGGGAGTAGGTCATACAGGCCACGTAAATATCCATGCGGCCATCGTAATTGAGGTCGGTGATGGCTACGCCGGATTTCCAACGCTCCTTCCCTCCTACCCCCGCTTGGGCAGTAACGTCTTCAAACTTCCAGTCTCCTTTGTTCAAATATAGTTTGTTTTCAACCTGGTTGCCCGAAAAAAACAAATCCTGTAAACCATCCTGGTTAAAATCTGCGATGGCAACGCCACCACCATTATAGATGTACTCGTAAGTAAGGATGTTGAAGGAATCGTTGTCGGAGATGGTGTTGTTGAAAGTCACCCCGGTTTTTTGAGGTGACAATTGTTCAAAAAGGGTTGATTTGTTGTTTTGGCAACCCCAGATTAAAAAAGAAAGAATAAGAAGTATGGAAGAAAATCTCATCGCCCGTTAGTTTATTGGGAATTACCCATTTTTACCGCCGCAAGATAAATGCCTTTTACTTTATTCTGAGTCCACTCTAAAAAAATCTCGATTATTCTGAAAAGACTTTTTTTTACATTTTTTCCGATTTCCAAGCCGCGATGGATTGCACTAAAACGTTGAGCTGGTAAGGCTTTGGGGATTCCATCAAGTTTTTGGAAAAATGGCTTTTCGTTGCACTAAAAATAAATATTTTCAACAAATCGCCAAATTTTATACCAAAATACTATTTTTGATGGATTATTCCTAAAAAACGCTTAGTAACACTGTGGTAATCGGGTTTGAATTACATTCTTATTTAACCAATCTTAAATTCTGCTAGTTCATGAAAAACAGCTATTCAGCTCTACTTCAGAGGCTCGCCGTATTCTTGCTGCTGTGCTTGCCGGCCGTCGCAGCAATCGGACAACGGACGATCAGTGGGAAAATCACTGACGCCAATCGCGAAAGCCTACCTGGAGTTAACGTTCTACTAAAAGGTACTGCATCCGGTGTAGTTACCGAATTAGATGGTACTTTCTCCATGGAAGTACCTAGCACCGGAGGCGCTCTGGTGATCAGCTATGTGGGTTACCGCACCCTTGAGGTGGCATTGGACGCCCAAAGCGCTTACAACATCACATTAGAAGAAGACGTATCTACGCTGAAAGAATTGGTTGTAACGGGTTATACCGTGGACAGCCGTCGGGAAGCAACCGGTGCGGTATCAACCGTAAAGGCCAAAGATCTGGTACTGGTTCCTTCTGGTAACGTAGAGCAGCAATTGGCTGGTCGTGTATCCGGGGTAACCGTAGTAACCAACGGTCAGCCTGGTACAACCAGCCAAATCCGCGTACGGGGCTTCGGTTCCTTCGGTGGCAACGAGCCATTGTACATCGTGGATGGGGTTCCGGTTGGTTCTACCGACTTCCTCAATCCTGGCGACATCGAGTCTACTACCGTATTGAAAGACGCTGCGGCGGCTTCAATCTATGGTGCTCGTGCAGCGAGTGGGGTAATCGTTTACACCACTAAAAAAGGCTCAAAAAGCGCACGCAAATTGAGTGTAACTTATGATGGCCTGTATGGTTTCACCGATCCAGGCACGGGCCTGGAAATGATGAACCCTACCGATTTTGCTAAATGGACTGCCCAAGGTTATACCAACTCTGGTATCAAGTTTGCGCACCCTCAGTTTGGTACCATTGGTTTGGGTGGCAGCGCACCAGTTATTCCTGATTACCTTAGTGTTGGTAGCAATGCTGGGGTAGTTGGTAGCGTGAACCTGGAAGCTGAAAAAGCCAAGTACAATGTTGACCCAACTCGTGGTGGTATTTATCAGGTTACCAAAGCGAACAAAGCAGGTACCGACTGGTACGATGCGATTACGCGTACTGCACCGATCACTCGCCACTCTTTGGGTTTCTCTGGTGGTGGTGACAACAGTCGTTTCTATTTCGGATTGAGCACCCAGAATCAATCGGGTATCCTGCTTTACAACGAATTCAAACGCCACGCTTTCCGTGCCAACTCTGAGTTCAACCTGACCAACAAATTGCGCATCGGTGAAAACCTGCAATTTACTTACCGTCAGGTATTGGGTCAAACTGGCGATAACGGTGGTTTGGGTGTTGGTGACGACGAAAACGACGTATTGCAAGCCTTCCGTATGCCATCTATCATTCCTGTGTATGATGAGTTTGGTGGTTATGCGGGTACTGCATCCAAAGGTTTCAACAACCCTCGTAACCCAGTTGCCAACCGCGATCGTGGCCGCGACAACCGTGGCTTCAACACCAGCTTCTTTGGTAACATTTATGCCGAGTACGACCTGATTCCTGGTTTGGTGTTGCGCACGAGCTTAGGCGGTAACTACGGAAGCAACTACAACGTTGGCTACTTTGGTATCCAATACGAGAACTCAGAGAACAACTCTGCCTTTACTTACAACGAAGGTAGTGGTTTTAACTTTGGTTGGGTAGTTACGAATACTGCCAACTATAAGAAGAAGTTTGGTGTACATGGTATTGACATCTTGGTAGGTCAGGAAGCCCTGAATGATGGTCGTTTCCGGAGCATCGGCGCTAGTGGTCTGAACCCATTCTCCAATGACCCAGACTTCATTACGCTGCCTAACACAACGCCTAACCCTCCAGGAAGTAACTACGGCAAAGGGGTGAACTTTGCTTCTTACTTCGGTCGGGTGGCTTACAATTTCAACGACAAGTACATCCTGACTGGTCTGGTACGTCGTGACGGTTCTTCCCGTTTTGGCGAAAACAGCCGTTATGGGGTATTCCCAGCCTTCTCTGCTGCTTGGCGGATCTCTTCCGAAAAGTTCATGGAAAACCTGAAGTGGATCGACGATTTGAAAATCCGTGGCGGTTACGGGATCATGGGTAACTCCAACAACGTTAACCCCAACAACCAATTCAACTTGTTTGGCGGTAGCATCGGTGCGTCTTCTTACGACATCAACGGTACCAACTCCAGCGCGGTTGCTGGTTTCTACCGGACTCGTATCGGTAACCCTGATGCCAAGTGGGAAACTTCAGTTACACAGAACATCGGTTTTGATGGTACCTTCTTCAATGGCAAGTTGGACGTGATTTTGGACATTTGGAATAAGAAGACCCGTGACTTGTTGCTGCAGGTGCCTATTGCTGCCACCAACGGTGTTGACGCCGCTCCTCCTGCTGTTAACATTGCTGAGATGTTGAATGCTGGCGTAGACATCCAGGTGATTACTCGTGGCAATCTGGTAGGCGACTTGAAGTACGAACTGAACGTGACTGCAGGTATTTTGAAGAACGAAATTTCTTCATTGGCACCAGGTTTGACTTACCTGACTACTGTTAACCCAGGTTACCGTGGTCTTACGCCAATCCGCAACCAGTTGGGTCAGTCTATTTCTGCTTTCTTTGGTTACGAAGTGACTGGTTTGTTCCAAACTGCTGAAGAAGTTGCCTCTTCACCTGCTCAGGATGGTAAAGGCATTGGCCGTTTCCGTTATGCTGACTTGAATGGCGACAACAAAATCGATGTAAACGACCGTACTTACCTGGGTAGCCCAGTTCCTAAGTTTTCGGGTGGTATCGGCTTGACGTTGACTTACAAAAATATCGACTTCACTGCTTACGCCAACGGGGTATTCGGCAACAAGATTTTCAATGCTTCGAAGTGGTTTACCGACTTCTTCCCTTCTTTCCAGGGAGCAGCCATTGCAGAACGTGTGAAAGACTCTTGGTCTCCAACCAACCGCGGTGCAACCATTCCAATTTTCGAAACTGCATCGAACTTCAGTACCAACACCCAGGCCAACTCTTTCTATGTTGAAGATGGTGCTTATGTACGCTTGCAGAACCTGGGATTGGGTTACACACTGCCTTCTGCTATGCTGGCTAAGTTGAAAATCACCCGCCTGCGGGTGTTTGCATCTGCCAATAACCTGTTGACCATCACCAAATACGAAGGTTTGGATCCATCCGTAGGTGGCAACGCCGATACTCAATTCGGTATCGACGTAGGTAACTACCCAATTACCAAGAGCTTTAACTTTGGTGTAAACGTTGGTTTCTAAAAACACTTAACTGCTTAAGTTGTTAAGCTAAATAAATGATCTAACATGAAAAATAGATTGCTCATTACTGGTTTTGCCTTGGCCCTGCTGGCTCTGATTGGCTTTGCCTGTAAGGATAGCTTTTTGGAGGTTGCTCCAACCGGTCAGTTGGCCAACGCCCAATTGACTACTTCTAAGGGTATCGAAGCTGCCCTGATTTCTGTGTACTCCCAAGTGAGTGGTCGTGGCCGTCGGATGGTTCACCCCATCAACTGGGTTTGGGGTAGTGTTCGTGGTGGTGATGCCAACAAAGGTACCGACCCCGGTGACTTTTCTGACATCAACCCGATCCAGCGTTTTGAGTACCAATCAACGCAAGGGGTTATCCGCGACAACTTTGTTGGTCTCTATGAAGGCATTGCGCGCGCCAACCTCGTGTTGCGCCTCATTGCTGATGCTCAGCCAGATGTAACTGAAGCAACCAAGACCAGTGTAAGTGCACAGGCTCGTTTCTTGCGTGCGCACTACTACTTCCAATTGAAGCGCAACTTCAACAACACACCTTATGTTGACGAAAGTGTAGATTATGGTGGTGGCATCGAAAAAGTGCCAAATAACCAGGATCTGTGGCCTAAAATTGAAGCAGACTTCAAATATGCACTGGACAACCTGCCTGCAACTCAGGGCCAGGTTGGTCGTGTAAACAAGTGGGCTGCTGCTGCTTACCTCGGCAAAACTTACCTGTATCAGAAGAAGTATGCTGAAGCCAAAGCACAGTTCGACGCTTGTATCGCCAATGGTGTAACCAGCAATGGCAAGAAGTATGCACTGGAAGCCAAATATGGTGACTTGTACAAAGGTTCTAACGACAACAATGCTGAATCCGTATGGGCTTGGCAGGCTGCTGCCAACACCGGTAGTGTAAACAACGCCAACGCTGAATTTGACTTGAACTATCCATACAACACTGGTCCTAACGGTCCTGGTAACTGCTGTGGATTCTTCCAGCCTAGCTTTGAATTGGTGAACTCTTTCCGCGTAGACGCCAATGGTCTTCCACTGTTGGATGGTAGCTACAACACTGGTGCAAACCAGGTTAAAACGGACATGGGTGTTGGTTCAGGCGATGCCTTTACACCAGATGCAGGTACCTTGGATCCACGTCTCGACTGGTCAGTTGGCCGTCGTGGTATTCCATTCCTGGATTGGCAAGATCACCCCGGTGTGGCGTGGATTCGCAACCAGCCTAACGGTGGTCCTTACTCTCCAAAGAAGTATACTTACTACAAGTCTGATGTTGGTTCCTTGCAGGACAACACCTCCTGGACTCCTGGTTATACTGCTCAAAACTTCACCATCATCCGTTTTGCAGATGTACTGCTGATGGCTGCTGAGTGCGAAGTTGAAATTGGTAGCCTGGAAAAAGCGCGGGAATATGTCAACCTGATCCGTGCTCGTGCAGCGAACCCTGCTGGCTTTGTAAAACGTGCCAACGGCTCTAACGCTGCCAACTACGTGATAGGCTTGTACAACACTGCTTGGACAGACAAAGCTGTTGCCCGCACTGCTGTTCAGTTCGAACGCAAAATCGAATTGTCTGGCGAAGGCCACCGCTTCTATGACCTAGTACGTTGGGGAACCGCGGCAACTGCCATCAATGCTTACCTGACTTATGAGTCCAAGTTTTTGGCTGGTACTTTGGGTGGTTCTACCTTCACTGCTGGCAAGCATGAATTGCTGCCAATTCCACAAGATCAGATCGACGTCATCGGTGCTGATATCCTGAAGCAGAACCCTGGCTACTAAGCTGAAGTTTTTGCTGAAAGGGCACTAGCGTGCTAAAAAAGACGCCAATCGGGAGTAATCCTGGTTGGCGTTTTTTTGTTTCGCTTAGGTGAATTCTTAGGTGCCTTTGGTTTCTTAGGTGGTGAAAGATTGTCCCTTTTGCATGTATCTTTCTTTCTTCACCACCTAAGAAACCATAGACACCTAAGAACCACCTTAGAAATTATACGATGCCTTCTGTACTCATCGGTCGTACTCTTGCTCATTTTTTTAGCGCAATTTTGTACACCTCCAAACAACGCTCCCGTGCAAATTTGTGGTCGACCATCGGCTTCGGATAAGCTGCCGTCCCATATTCCGGCACCCACTTCCGCACATATTTGTACTCCGGATCAAATTTTTCCTGCTGCGCAGCCGGGCTAAACACCCGAAAATACGGCGCTGCATCCGTACCACTGCCAGCAGCCCATTGCCAGCCCCCATTGTTGCTCGCCAAATCGAAGTCTAGCAGTTTTTTAGCAAAATAGGCCTCACCCCAACGCCAGTCAATCAACAAATGTTTGGTCAAAAAACTCGCCGTGATCATCCGCACCCGGTTGTGCATAAAGCCCGTGCTGTTGAGTTCACGCATACCAGCATCGACAATGGGGTAACCCGTTTTGCCTGAACACCATTTTTCAAACTCCTTTTCATCGTTGCGCCATTCGATGCGGTCGTATTCGGGGCGGAAAGAACCCTTGGCCACGTGGGGGAAATTAGTGAGGATTTGTGCGTAAAAATCACGCCAGATCAACTCATTGAGGAACGTTTCGTTCAGTTCCAGTGCCCGGCGCGCCTTTTCCCGGATGCTGATGGTACCAAAACGAAAATGAATGCCCAGGCGGGAGGT
>JAIXOO010000149.1 GCA_027486765.1 Saprospiraceae bacterium | reverse complement strand
GGGCTACGCTGGGTGTAATCGTCTTCGTACAAGCCCTCTTTGAGCCAAATGACATTACTGACTCCCAGCAGCCGCTGGTATTCTTTTTCGATTTGGGCCAAACTCAATTTGGGGTTGCGGCCCCGCGCTACTTTTTCTGTCAACATCAAAGTCCCACGACCATTTACTTCGTGATTGCCTCCTTCGGTGATCAGCGTAGATGAGACGACTGGCAGTTTCATCATTTTCGCCACCCGCTCATCCAGTGACTCATCGATTTTCACCATCGAATCCTGTAAACTGCCGATGCCCCAGGCATTAAAATTGAAGTCGGCCATAGCTAGTTTGCCTTGCCGATCGAGTACAAATGACGGTCCCATGTCTCTAGCCCAAAATTCCTGATAAGGCATTTTAAAAATGCTCACCTGCTGTTTTTCCAACCAATCGGGGCGGATTTTGCTGCGGGCGCGCTGATATAAGGAATCGTTGGCGACAATGAGTTTGACTTTGACATGGGGCACTAGGGCGGAGATGATGTCCAGGGTGGCTTGTTCGTTGGGCATGTCTGTGCGGTGGTCGTAGTTGGACCAGAGGAGCCAGATGGCTTCGGTAGGTTCAAATTCTGCGGCTTGACGGTAAAGGGGATCTTCACTGGGTTCAAGGGGCTTACAAGCAAGCAACAAAAGGAGGACAAGGCTCAGGAAGTTTTTTTGCATTGTATAACTCTATTTTATCATGATTTTTAAATTAACCATGCAAACTGTGCGACTTCTACGAAGTCGTAAATCCTTAACTACAACCATTTTCTACAAATGTACGACTTCTACGAAGTCGATCTGATGACCTCGGAGAGGTCACATATTTGTAGAAAATGTTGCAATGCGTTTTTTACGACTTCGTAGAAGTCGCACATCATTCATCGTCAATGCATTTGATACAGCGTTCACGCTATTTTACTTCTTCACTTTGGACAAAATCTGCGTCGCAGCCAGTCTCCCAGTCTCCGCAGCCCCATTCATGTAGCCTTGGAAATCGACACTACAATGTTCCCCTGCAAAGAGCATATTGCCAAGCGGTGTCCCCTCGTTACCTGAGATATCCGTCCATTGCCCCGGTTTGTAACAGGCATAACTTCCTTTTTGCAAGGCATTCGCGGGCCAGTTCATGGCAGCAGTTTGGCTAGGTAAAAAGGCCGATTGAAAGCCAGGGAAAGCCTTCGCCAATTCGGGCACAAAACTCGCTGCCTTTTGAGGAGCAACCGTCGCACCAGCCATGTCACCTAAAAAGATGGTAAATACGGAAGGGCCTTGATTTTGTTGCTGCAAGTGGTAACTATCCCATCCTGTGTGGATGTTCTCAGTGTAAATGTACCCCTGATAAGCCGGTTGCAGCGCTCGCCAGGGGCGGTTGTTCAATCCAAGGAACATTTTACCGTTCAGGCCATAACCCAGTTCCTGGATGCATTTGAGTTTTTGCGGCGTGATTCCCGTCAAAGTATCGATGCCCTCTACATTGCGCAAAATCGTGTAAGGAATAGTCATGATGACGTAGTCAGCTTCTACCTCTTTGGTCGTGCCACCCGCAGCGAAGGAAAGAACAAAACCCTGGCCTTTGTTTTTAACCGCCACCAGGTTATATCCCAAATTGATGTTTTCCTTTAGGCCATCGGCCAGTCGGTCGCAAATTTGCTGGTTGCCGCCCAAGAGTTTGTAGCGTTCATCGCTGTCTCCAAATATTTTGAAGCCTTTCTTTTTGGTGCCAATCATGTCAATCAGGTTCAGCGCTGATTGTTCCTCGGTTGACCGGCCATACTCACCGACGTAGGCTACTTCTAGCATTTTTTTGAACCAGGCATCGGCTTGCAGGCTATCGAGGTAAGCTTTAAGGGTAGTGCGGTCCAAACTTTCACATTGTGGTGTATCGTAGTTTTTGCCGAGGGATTTAGCATCGGCGGCGATTTTTTTGCGGCAACTTTGAAAAGCGGCGATCACATCATTCAGGGTATAGTGTTTGCCATTAAAGAAGAAGGCATCACCAATGAGTTGGTCGTCCGATTCTTTATCCAAGACAGTAATGTTGAATTGTTTGGCCAGGTTCAGGATGTCCAAATGATCACTATCGGTAAATTCTCCACCCAATTCGGTCGTCATGTCGTTGCCAAATAGTTTGCTGGTGAACATCCGGCCTCCGGTGCGGTTGCTAGCCTCATAAATTTGGATGCCGGCCCCGGGGAACCCCCCTTTTTTCAAACAATGGCCAGCGTGTAATCCAGCGATCCCTGCACCCACAATCACGACCTTCGCTGAAGTATCAAAGGATGGCCTGGTTCCAGCCATGGCATAGCTCCCCAAAAGACTGGTTCCACCAATGGCGATACCTGCCTGGAAGGAGGTTTCCAGGAAGCTGCGGCGCGACCAGTTTTTCCGCTGTTGTGTGGTCCATTCGGCGATTTCGTCTATCCCGGGGGTGTTGGGCTGCTCGCTGAGCTGTGCGAGGCGATAGGCCTTTTTGAGGATGTTGATTAAGGATGTTTTTGCCATTGGGTGGTGTTTTTGAGGTTAAATATTCTGATGTTAGGGTGTTTCAAAGTTAGATGAATGTTCCAGGGGAACTGTAAAAACAGGTTCTTATCCCGTTTTTTTAGCATTCAGTTCCAATAGCAGCTTCTCTGCAGCCACTCGCCCCGAATACGCTCCTCCATTCATGTAGCCTTGAAAAACCACACTACAATGTTCCCCAGCAAAGAGGATATTGCCTTCGGGTTCTTTCTCGGCTCCTCCAAAAGTGGCCCATTGTCCGGTTTTGTAGGCAGTATAAGAGCCGAGGTTGAAGGGGTAATTTTCCCAGGAGAATTTGTGCATTTTGCCGTTGGTGGCAGCTTTGAATCCGGGCCACATTTGTTCCAGGCCGGGCAGGTATTTGTCGATTAGTTCATTTTGGGTCAAGTTGGCTGCATCGTGGCCGATGTTGCTGCCGCCAAAAACGGTCAGGCTGGCCAAATCGCCGGGCTGCATGCGGCTGCTGTCCCAACCACTGTAGGCGGGCAAGTCGGTATTGAAGCCCCCCTGGTAGCCATGTTTGCGCCAAATGCGTTCATTGAGGCCAAACAGGATTTTTCCGCCATTGCCATAACCCAGTTCCTGAATGCATTTGCCTTTGACGGGCGACCATTGGAACCCGGTCGTTTTCACCTCCCGCAGTTTGGTAAAAGGTAAGGTCAAAATCAGGTAATCGGCCTTGATTTTTTTGGGCTTGTCCAAGTGGTCAAACACAGCAGTATAGGTATTGTCAGAGTTTTTGATGATCTCAGTCAAAGCATGCCCGAGTTTGATTTGTCCGTCCAGCGATTTTGCCAGGGCTTCGGTCAAAGCCTGGCTGCCACCCCGAATTTTGAAAACTTCGGCCACTTCTTCCTGTTCCTCGTGTTCATGGCCAACTGCGGGCAAACCTAAGAGCAAGAACAGGTTGATCACCGATTGTTCGGCGGCATCCATGGTATAATAACTCGACATGTTGCTGTGGTAAAAATCCTTGAGCCAGCCCTTTACACCAATGCTGTCGAGGTATTGCGGAATGGAAAGTTGATCCAGGCTTTTCCAGGAATCCGCGTTGTGGTAGGAGATTTGTTCAAAGTCTTCGGGGAGTTTTTCCAAACTGGCCCGGAATTGAGGAATATAAGGCTCAATGGCCTTGCTTAAATCTGCTTCGGTGTAGCACTTTCCGCCAAAGTACAAGGACTGTTGGAGTAAAGCATCGTCTTTTCTGAGGTCGTAGATTTCCAAATTGAATGCTTTGGCCAGTGCCAATAGGTCTTCGTGATAGGTATCGATGAACTCCCCGCCCAATTCAGTGGTCAATCCTGGCCCAAAATAATTGCGCAAGGTCATCATCCGACCGCCAAAACGGTTCGAAGCCTCGTACAAATGCGCCTTGATGCCGGCTTTTTTGAGTTGATGCGCCGCGCTCAAACCCGCGATTCCCGCCCCGACGATCAGGACTTTAGGTTTTTTTGCCATTTCCGTCCACAAGGATTGCCCCATTAATACCCCGGCCGATAGCCCTGTAAACTGGCGTACAAACTGGCGGCGGCTACGCCAGTAGTCCGGTGCAGAATGTTGCAACGCACGTTGAAAACTGCGCTGCATTAGGTGGGCGAGGTGCGTTTTCATCCTATATTATGGTCAGGAAACAATGGGTTTTCCGTATAAAAATAGCCTTTTATTTGATACTTTGGTACTAGCGTGGCCAACGTAAAAAGAAAAAAAAAGGATCCGAATTAATGATCCATCAAAATAATTATGGTGTCAAGTTACCTTATATCTTCGCAACAACGGTGAACGGAACCGTTTCATGTCTTTTTTCAACTAAAGCATAAGACTGTTTTCACCGGTTTTTTACTCACTTCATTCAAGGGTATACGTACTGCGCGTTGCCCCTATCATTCCTTTTCAACTCAACTTTATGGAAGAATTAGTGAAAAACCAGGCAGAATTGGTGCACGCCATCGATTCTGTATGGGTAGCCCTTTGTGCTGCCTTAATTTTTCAGATGGAGGGCGGTTTCGCCTTATTGGAAGCGGGTTTTGTCCGTTCCAAAAACTCCATCAGCATCATCGCCAAGGTGATCATTGATGTCATTTTTGGCGGCGTTGCTTTTTATGGCGTTGGATTTGCCATTGCTTATGGTCGCTCCAACGGTTGGTTTGCTTTTGGCCTGGGCATCCTGGATTACGATCTGGGGCTGGGCCTGACCGTTTCAAATACCCTCTTTTGGTTCATCCAAATGGGTTTTGCGGTTGCAGCCATTTCAATCGTCTCCGGGGCGATTGCCGAACGTATGAAGGTGTGGGCCTATGCTGCGTTCGTGACCGTTTTTTGTGCCCTGATTTACCCCATGGCTGCCAACTGGGCCTGGAATCCCAAAGGTTGGCTAGCCTTACAAGGTTTCAATGATTTTGCTGGTTCTGCGGTAGTACACACTCTGGGTGGGTTCGCGGCATTGGCTGGGGCTATTGCCCTGGGGCCACGCATTGGCAAGTACAATGCGGATGGTTCCATCAATCCAATTCCGGGGCACAACCTGACCCTGGCTGCGGTAGGCGCCTTTGTGTTGTGGTTTGGCTGGTTCGGCTTCAATCCGGGCTCTACCCTCGGCGCCGTAGGCAAGTGGGAAATGATTGGCACTGTGGCGGTCAACACCTTTTTGGCTTCGGCGATGGGTGGCATTTCCACAATGGTCTACACCCGTTTACGCCACAAAGCGGTGGACATCACCATGGTGATCAATGGCATCCTGGCTGGTTTGGTGGCCATCACCGCAGGGTGTAATGTGGTCACTCCCGGCGCAGCCTTGTTGATTGGTTTGGTAGCTGGTATCTTGGTGGACATTGCGGTGATCACCATTGATCGCATGCACATTGACGATCCGGTTGGAGCGGTTGCGGTGCACGGGGTCAACGGCGCTTTTGGAACGCTGGCGGTGGGTTTGTTTTCCCTCAAAAACGGCTTATTTACCACGGGGCAATGGACCGGATTGTGGGTGCAATTTCAGGGAGTGGCCGTGATCGGCGCCTTTTCCTTTGTTGCTGCCTTCATTCTGTTCAAGGCATTGGATAAACTGATTGGCATTCGGGTACACCGGAACGTGGAATTGGCGGGTATCGACTCAGCCGAGTATGGCGTGGAAGCTTACACCACTTTTGATTAACCAAAGCACAACATTTTCAACATGAAAAAGGTAGAAGCCATCATAAGACCTTCCAAACTCAAGGCCGTACAAGCGGGCCTGGTAGCTGCGGAAATTCCCTGCATGACCGTAATGCCGGTCAAAGGTGCGGGCTTACAAAAAGGGTATGCAGAAGTATACCGTGGAACGGAGATTCCACTCATTTTGCACTCCAAAATCCTGATCATCTGCGTAGTGAGCGATGAAAACCTGGAAAAATGCATCGACGTCATCCTCAACAATGCTTCTGAAGGAAACATCGGCGACGGCAAAATTTTTGTGTATGACGTGCTGGATGCGGTCAGGATCAGAAATGGGGTGCGGGGGAATGAGGCGATAAGGTAGGTTCGAATTCCACGCGGTAGAATAGACTTTTGGAAGGAGGGCAGCTAAGGGCAGTCGGGAGAACGATTGGACTTGGCTGCCTTTCGTTGTAAATGATTTTTTGAAAGCGCTGGACTTGGATTCCATTCATGTCAACCCACGAACAAATCTTGAGGGCAATGCCCCAAATTCGTCATTCCTCATTCGAGGAATTCGTCATTTCTCCCTACCTTGCCCGATCATTCGCTGCAAATATGTGCACATCCATGAGAGGCTATATCCTTGTACTTTTACTGAATCTATCCATTCTGCCCGTTTTTTCACAAGCTCCTGATGTCCAATCGGACACGGTGGTGGCCATCCCCATTTTGCAATTGGCCGAACAATTGGGCAATTCTGAATTGTTTCTGCGCAACCAATTGCGGCCTGTGCTGGAAAGCAACTCCGTGTTGAGTAGCGTACAAGAGTCTGTCGATTCCCTGCGCCGGGCAGCGGATAGTTTGCAAAAAACCTCCAACTACGTGTGGGAGCAGCAAGTCGCCAGCCGCATCAGTGGTAGTTTGGCGGGGCGTTGGCGGCGTTACCTACGGCAATTGGTGGATGAGGAAAAACGCTTGCAAAATTATTCCAGCAGCCTGCAATCTCTACTTGAACAACTGGGGACGATGCAGGAGCAATGGCGCTTTACCACCACAGCCTTTAAAGACATTCCCACGGAAGTCAAGCAGCGCATCGACTCCCTGCAATACGACCTCAATCAGGCCAATACCGGGCTTTTGAGTCAGCGCAACGCCGTTTTACGCCTGCAAAGCACGGTGTTGGATCAAAAACTTTTTTGCCAGTACCACCTGTCCAATATGGAAGGTTTGGAGAATCTGGAATTGCAAAGCATGCTGACCAAACGCCGGCAAAACATCTTTGAGATTCCCATCTTCAGCCAATCTACAGCTGAACAAAGTTACCGCCGGGTGGCGCTGGATTATTTCAAAAAAGAGTTCAACGAGTTTTTGCTCAATAACCGCGACCGCATGTTCCTGCACCTCATGCTCTTCCTGGGCATTGGGCTGTTTTTTATGTTGGGCAATTCCTTTTTCAAAAAAGACCGCAAGTACAACAAACAGAACGAATTCAACCTGGCTACGGAGATCGTTTTTTCCAAACCACTCACCACTGCTTTTTTGATCACCTTGTTGATGACGCCCTTGTTGTACCCCAATCGCCCTTCGGTGTTTAGTGAAATGATTGTGATGGCGCTGGTGGTGCCATTTGTGGTGATCGTCCCTCGATTTGTCATTCCCAATATCCGCTGGAGCATTTATTTGGTCGGTGCCTTGTTTTTTGTGCACTTGATGCTCAAGTCGGCCATTGCCAACCAGGTGATTTTCCGCTGGTTCATGGTGCTGGAGAGTATCTCCTTGGGCTTGTTCGTTTTTTCGGTAGGTTTCCGCGACCGACAGTGGTTCCGCGAGCCCTTGACCAGTGCGGTGTTTGCACGGATCATGCAATTTGGAGCACCCATTTTTTTAGTCGTCGCAAGTATGGCGGCCTTGGGCAACATTGCTGGTTATGATACCCTCGCGGAAGTGTTCAACCTATCCCTCGAAAAAATCATCCTGACCGGATTGATTATTTTTAGTGCCACGATGGTCATTGAAGGCTTGCTGCGCTTTTTATTCAATTTACGTCCGCTGGAAGAAGGACATAGCGCGGCTAAAGACCGCACTGCTTTTTTGAATGGAACGAGCAAATTGCTACGCATCAGTGGCGTATTGGTTTGGCTGGGATTCATCCTCAATGCCCTGCGCCTGCTGGGGCCTCTGGAATATACTTTTGGGCAATTTTGGGATGCAGGGTACAGTTTTGGGGCCGTGCGGCTGACGGTGGGCGGAGTACTGGGCTTTAGTACCATCATTATAGTGGCCTGGTTGCTTGGAAAACTATGCAAGTACCTCCTTGAAGAAGAAATCCTGGAGCGCTTCCAGTTTGAATACGGCGTACCGATGGCGCTGGGGCATCTGGTGCAATACCTGCTCGTGTTGATTGGTGTGCTACTGGCCATCGCTTACCTCGGTTTCGATGTACAAAAGTTGAGCCTGATCATTGCCGCACTTGCCATCGGCTTGGGTTTTGGCCTGCAAAGTTTTGTTGCCAACATTCTGGCCGGGCTGGTTCTGATTTTTGAACGGCCCTTTCGAGTTGGCGACAATGTGATTGTCAACGGGGAAGAAGGGGAGATATTGGAGATCAAATTGCGCAGCAGCAAAATTCGGAAAATAAACGGAGGTATTCTGGTCGTACCCAATACTGACTTGGTGTACAAACAAGTGGTGAGCCATAGCTGGTCGGCAGGCCCCAGAATGTACGAGTTGAATATTCGCACCCAGGCGAATTCCGATCCTAAGCGGGTGATGGAAATGATCAAAGCCTGTTCCATTCGGGAAGAAGCCATCCTGACCCAACCCGAACCCTTGGTGAGTTTTGAAGGGCTGGAGGCCAGTGGCCAACAGATTTTCCACATTCAGTTTTGGGTCAACCAAACGGGTCATCAAGCCCAAAGTCGCCTCTCTACGCGGATTTACACCACGTTGAAGGGAGAAGGTTTACTTTGATTGCCAAAGAAATTTATGCCATTGGGAAGATTAGCTAAAATTAATTTTTCCGAGGGGCTCTATTTTTCTTTTTTATTTTCTTTTGAGCATTTTGATAAAATTCTAGGCATCAAGTTGAGAATATTTCAAAGAATTACTTGTACTTTTGCCATACAACTAAAGCAAAATTCTTTTTTAACCCTTTTTTTTAACTGCTTTAAGATCAACTAAAGCTTTAAATCGGAAACGGTATGACACAATTGATTACGAACAAGCCGATGGCTACGTTCAGCTTTGTGCTGCTCATCATCATCTCTATTGTTGCCTCTATTTATCCTGCAACTTTTCCAACACCAGCAGAAGGCGTAACATTTGATGCAGGCAACATAGCTTGGCTCTTGGTAGCTTCCAGTATGGTACTGCTGATGACACCTGGTCTCTCCTTCTTCTATGGAGGGATGGTTAGCCCTAAGAACATTATCTCTACCATGCTCCAAAGCTTTATTGCGCTGGGCATCATCAGTATCATTTGGTACGTGGTAGGTTTCAGTTTGGCCTTCGGTGATTCCATCGGTGGTTTTGTCGGCAACCCAATGACTCACTTCATGTTCAATGGAGTAGGTACGGCACCAGCCGCTAACCCTGGCATCAACCAAGGTATTCCTTTCGTATTGTTTGCAGCTTTCCAGTTGAAGTTTGCGATCATCACTCCAGCCCTGATCACGGGTTCGTTTGCTGAGCGGGTACGCTTCTGGAGCTACATCGTCTTCATCGTTCTGTGGAGCTTGCTGATTTATGCACCATTGGCACACTGGGCATGGCACCCAGAGGGTTGGTTGTTCAAATTGGGCGTGCTTGACTTTGCAGGTGGTACTGTGGTACACATCTCTGCTGGTATTGCTGCCCTGGTTGGTGCAATGGTATTGGGCAGAAGAAAAACCCACATTGAAGGACAATCACACAATGTACTGTATACTCCCTATGTGATTTTGGGTACTGGCTTGCTGTGGTTCGGCTGGTTTGGTTTCAACGGTGGTTCGGCATTGGCTGCTAATGGTCAGGCGGTAACTGCTTTTGTAAATACCAACTTGGCTTCTGCATCTGCTGCCATCATCTGGATTTTGGTGGATACCATGCGTGGCCGCAAGCCATCAGCTTTGGGTGCATGTATCGGTGCGGTGGTTGGTTTGGTTGCCATCACACCTGCCTGTGGTTACATCAACTACGGACCAAGTTTGTTGATCGGTGCAGTAGCTGCAACGGTTTCTAACTATGCAGTTGTACGCAAGTCTCGCACTAGCTTGGACGACACCTTGGACGTATTCCCATGCCACGGTATTGGTGGTATCGTGGGTATGTTGATGACGGCTATCTTTGCCACTGAGGCATTTGGTGGCGTGATCGCAACTGGTGACTTCAAGCTTTTGATCAATCACCTGATCGCATTGGTTGCGGTAGTGGCATTCACTGGTGTTGGTTCTTGGCTGGTTTACAAATTGACCAACCTGATTACTCCACTTCGCGTATCTGAAGATCAAGAGGAAGAAGGTCTGGACATCAGCCAGCACGAAGAAACTGTGGTTGAATTGGCAATGTAATTGGCTAGTCTAACGGATAAATAAATAAAAAGCGGGTTTGGTGCGGTGCATCAAACCCGTTTTTTGTTGGCCCAATTTTTTCCGAGTTTATTCAATTAAGCGCTGCTGCCGGGCCATTTTCAACAACATTTGTGCATTGTTCGCATTCAACTTTTGCATCAAATTTTTACGATGGGTCTCCACCGTCAATGGGCTTAAAAAAAGCTGTTTTGCGATTTGTGGACCCGTCAGGCCCTCATTCAGGAGTTGCAAAATCTCCTTTTCCCGGCGGGTCAACACGGGTGCCTGTTGGGTAGCCACTTCCACATTGCGGTATTGCTCCAGGATTTTTTCATTGGCCCCCTTGCATAGATAGATTTTGCCCAATTGCACTTGTTCGATGGCTTCGATCAATTCCTGACGCTCCATGTTTTTGAGCAAATAGCCGTTGCCGCCGCGTTGGAGAAACTGGGTGATAATGCCCGTTTCGTTGGTGGAGGTCAGGGCGATGATTTTGGAGCTTTGGTTGCTCTTCCTGATTTCGCTGCATAGCGCCAACCCATCCATGTCCGGCAAGCTGAGGTCGAGTAGGATGATTTCGAAGGTAGATTGTTCAAGAATGCTCAAGGCTTCTTTGGCTGTTTTTGCCGCAGCACTCACCACAATCCCTTCCTGGGTGGCCAACATGGTTTTGATGCCATCCGTTACGAGTGGATGATCATCGATGAGCAGGATGTGTACCATCTTGTAAAGATAAATAAAACTCCATCATCACCGTAGTACCTACTCCCTGAGTAGAATCAATGTTAAGCTCGCCGTTGAGGTAATCGACTCGGCTTTGGATGGTGCTGAGTCCTATGCCTGCTTTGTCTTCGCTGGCATTGAAGCCCCGGCCATTGTCTTCGATGGTGATGCTAAGGCGCTCGTCATGGCGGTTGAACTGGATGATGACCTCTGTGGCCTGGGCGTGTTTGAGGATGTTGTTGAGCAGTTCCTGGACAATGCGGTACAACATAATCTCGGTGTGAGGATTGAGGCGCGCTTCCATGCCATAGGCTTGCAAACTGATGTTGAGCAAGCGGCCTGTGTTGATCTGGTTGCAGAGGTCCTGGATGGCGTTGATCAAACCCAATTTCAGCAATACTTCCGGCATGAGGTTGTGGGCAATGCGCCGGAGTTCTTCGGAAGCAGTGTGGGTCAATTCCATACTTTTTTGAAAAAGTGGATTGGTGTCCAAAACAGGTTGTTCATGTGCCAAGGTGCTGAAATACATTTTTACGGTTGAAAACAAGCCCCCCAGGCCATCGTGCAAATCTTTGGCGATGCGGTTGCGCTCCGATTCCTGCCCGGTGATCATCGACTGTAGGGAAATCACCTGTTGTTCTTTTTCCAGCGACAGAATCTGTTCAGCTTGTAGTTTTTTGTCTTTTTCCAACAATTGTCGCTGACTGCGATCGTTGCGGGTTTTGAAGGTAAAATAGATTCCAAATAGTACCAGCAAACCAAGTACTGCCAAAAGGTAGTTGTTCCGCTTCCTGAGCAACAAATCCTTCTCCAGTTTTTCGGTTTTAAGCTGCAAAATTTCACTTTCTCGCTTTTTAGCGGCAAAAGCTGCTTCCAGGTAGCTCGTATATTGCCGGGTTTC
>JAIXOO010000274.1 GCA_027486765.1 Saprospiraceae bacterium | reverse complement strand
TACAAAAATGCGGTTGCGACAATTGTTGCGCGTATCGGTGAGTTCGTAACTGTACACACCTGCTTGTGTAATGCGCAAATTCGCTTGCGCAAAACAATCCAGCGTATCCCGATTGGGGCCCAATGCGCACCAATTACCGGTGTAATTGCCACCAGTTGGCATACTCCCCATCAAGGTCAGTACGGTATCGCGGCAATTGAGGCTTTGATCAGCAATCGGAGTAATCGGGGGTAAAGCCGCATCGGGCGTAATTCGTAGGGTATCGGTATCAGCGCATTGGTTGCGGCCATCTTCTACCCGAATGAGGTAACGCCCCGGTGCATCTACAATTGGGTTCAAAGAATTTTCGCCTGCCAAAATCCGCCCATTGTCGAGTGCAGTCCAAACGTAGCTGATCCCAGGCCCAACGGAGGACATGTTGCCGTTGAGGGTGAGCCGTTGGTTGCTGCAATCCAAAACCGCATCTGCTCCCGCAGCCGCACGCGGTGCCAGGGTATCCAAACCAATGCGCACCAAGGTAAAACTTTCACAACTGGTTAGGACATTGCGCCCGGTCAAGCGATAAGTACCCATTCGAGCTGCCTGGAACGCACCTGGGATGGTATCGGCAAGCAACAAGCCATCTGTAGTTGCCCAATTCCAGGTAATGGGGTTATTTGCCGTTGAATCCGGATTGGGCAAGGTGATCTGTTGCGTGCCGCAAGTCAAGTTCGCATCAAATCCCGCTGGCAAAATGGGCAATTGCTGATCGGAACGCACCTGTATACTCAAGGTAACTCGCCGGGCGTTGGAGTCAATCACGGTAAGGTTATAGGTACCAGCACGATTCACGCGGGGTGCAATGGTATCGGCGCGGGAAACAAAGTTGCCATCGGCGCTCGTCCAGGTCACGGTACAGCCCACGCAAGGTCGGCAAAATGCTGCGGGTAAAACCAACTCAGTCTGGGTACAGGTCAATAGTAGATCAGTTTCGGTTGCCCGCACACAAGGGTCACAGTTTTCTTGTTCCTGAATGGTAATGGTATCGGTCACAATACAATTGCTGCCCAGGTCGGTGGCCGACAGGACGTATTGCCCACCCTTGGTCATGTTGACCAGTAGCGTGTCATTTCTACCCACAATGTTCGGTCCAGTCCAGCGGAATTGATACGTGCGCTCTTGAGGCAGTACCGTAGCTCCGCGATAACTGAAGGTATCCCGATTGCAGGGAAACTGTGCAGTATTGAGAATGATTTGAGGGAAATTGGTGTCTTTGGGCACCAGAATTTCAGTTTGTGCAAAACATCCATTGCTCGTATTCAATACCTCCAGTGCGTAAAGGCCGGGGTTATTGACTTGGGCTTGCAGGGTTCGGCTTATCACTTGCCCCTGGTTGTCCAGCCAGGTGTATTGCACATTCGCTCCCTGGGTAGAATTGCGGCCATCCAAAGTAATATTGGGTGTAGTACAGGTGATCGTATCCGGCTTCTCGACCATGGCGACTGGCAGGATTTGATCGGCTCTGACCACTACGGTAGCGGTGTCTCGTTCGTTAACGGCGAGGTTTTCGATGATCAATTGATAAGTACCGGGACAGATGACATCCACTCGCTGTTGGGTTGAATCACTCACGATACACCTGCCACTTGGGCCAATCCAGCGGTAACGAATGGAGGCATTGAAAGAAGAGCCGCTGCCGTCCAAAGTGACGACTGCCTGCCGACAGGTCAAGATAGCCGGATTGGCAATGATCGCAGTAGGGCGGCAATCTTTGCTCACGATGACTGTCGCACTATCGGCACAATTAAGCGTCGCATTGTTGATCACCAATAAATAAGTACCCGGTTCCCGCACCAACAGCTGGGTATCCCGACCTATTTCATTGTTTTGGAAAAACCATTGAATTTGTCCACCCGAAGAGCCTTGGGCCGATAAAATAGCTTCACCAGCCGTACAATTGATATTGGTAAACGCAGAGACCACTCTGGCATTTGGAATCAATGGATTGCGGTTCACCAAAACGGTATCCTTAGCAGAACACCCGTTGACCGTATTGATGACCCTGAGCACATACTGGCCTTCACAGGTAATGTTGATTGATGCGGCAGTGGAATCAGGAATCGTGCAAGGGCCTCTCCAGGTGTACTGGATATTGCTCCCGGTTGCGGAGCCCTGGGTGTTGAGGGTTACGCTGGGTCTGCTACAGGTTAATTCCTGATCGGCCCCGGCTTGAACGACCGGAGGAATACGGTCATTGTTGATGATTATACTATCTGTAGCAAAACAACCATTGAAAGTGTCTCGTACCACAAAGCGATATGTGCCCGGTTCCAGCGCAGTTACTGCAAAACTATCTAGCTTCGCACCGATCACCCCATTGGTAGTAGACCAGGTGTAGGACATCCGGGGGCCAGTCGTAAGGTTTTGAGCACGCAAAGTACCTTGTGGCGTTTTACAATCCAGTGCAAAATTTGCACCTGCATCCGCACGCAAAGTCATCGTATCAATGAAAACATTGGCTGGCGCTTCTGATACACAACCATTTTGGCGGTTGGTGGCACGCAAAATGTATTGCCCGGGTTTGTTAACTGTGATGTTCAGTAGAGTATCTGGCGAAATGATGCCACCACCCACGGGGCTCGTCCATTGCAATTTGATGAATTGGGCACCTGCTGAATCTAAGCCAGCAAGGGTTTGTACTGTTGGGTTGGCACAGGTGAGCGTTTGATTGGGGCTAGCGGTAGTCCGTGGCTTAACCTGATTGCTGAATACCTCGACACTATCCACGGCAATACAACCATTGATTTTATTGCGCACAGTGATTTTATAGCTCCCGGCGCAGCTCACCGTTACCAAGGGTTGGCGGCTACTGCCAATGATACAAGTGCCCGACCATGTGTATTCAAAGTCTGAGCCACCCGAAGAATTCAAACCATTCAGTCGCAAACGGGGATTTTGGCAGGTCAATAAATCGACAGCAACACCCGCATCTGCAACAGGCACTGCGCTATCGTTGCTCACGGTCACCATTGCTGAGTCTCGGCACTGGGTGATGCTATCCCGCACCAAAAGTTGATAAGTTCCAGGCCCAGCAATGTTGAGTCGGGCTTGGTTGGTGACTCCATTAATTTTGCCATTCACCGTACTCCAGCGATACACCAGTGTACTTCCACCCAAGGATCCGGTTCCGTCCAATTGGGCATTGGGCTGGGTACAAGAAAGTGGTGCTGGTGTAGCGATGATTGCCCGCACGGTGGTACTGCTGTCTTTAACTGCAACGACGGCGCCACTGGTGCAACCATTGGCCTGGTCTGTAACTTCCAGAGCATAAGACCCAGCGCGATCCACGGTAATACTGGGGGTGCTCGTCGAGCCAGTGATGTTTCCACCACTCAAAGTACTCCAGTCATACAACAAGGTGCGATTGCCGGGATTGACCCTGGAATTGAGGGTTACCGAACGGTTGATGCAGTTGAGTTCCCGGGGGATGTCGATCGACAATTGAACAGGAATAGTATCTGCTGCCACAATAATGGTATCCAAACTGACGCAATGGTTGATGGCATTGGTTACGGCCAATTCATAGGCACCTGCGCGCCGAACCTGGGTCTGTAATGCGCCCGGGCTGGTCACGGTTTGTCCGCTCAATCCCCGCCAGCGGTATTGGAAGGAGGCACCCTGGCTCGACCCCGCCCCGCTCAAAGTGATGTTGGTATTGGTACAGGTTATCGTGCCGCCCCCTCCAGCGATGGCGATCGGCGGGCTGGTATTTTGAATGACTTGAACGTTGGCATTGGCGGAGCAGCCATTGCGCGTATTGTCTATTTGAAGATTGTAAAAGCCGGGGCCGCTGACAATGACCGAATCCCGATTACTCGCCCCTTCAATACGCCCGGTGCCACCAGTCGTCCAGCTGTAAATGGGACTGGCCAAATTGGTGCTGTTGCCTGCACTGAGCGTGATCCGCGGGGTACGACAGTCAAGTGTGTCAAGGCCGCGGATGGTGAGGACGGGTTTGAGGGTATCGGCGGCAATGATGATGCGTACCCTTTGGGCACATAAACTTTGCGTAGTAACAACTTGCAAATAGTACGTATCGGGCTTGGTCACCACATAATGGCTACTGTCGCTAATTGGGTTACCCATGTTGTCTTCCCAACGGTAAGTCACCTGCCCCAAAGGTGTTGAACGGGTGCCGTCCAATACTATTTGCCTACGCGTACAGGTAATGAGCGTATCGGAAGCAGCAATGATCGAGGTAGGGCTAATCACGTTTAAGGTCAAACGGATCAAACTATCACAGCCCTGGCTGGACACCAAAGGGATCGTGTATGTCCCGGAAGTACTAAATCGTTGTCCAGCTACCACCACTGAACGGCCAGCGCAAATTTCGATTGCTGTATCCCGAACCGGGATTGCCGGCAATACCTGTAAATTTAATGCTATAATGCTATCACAACTACTGCGCGACTGAAGGGTATCCACATAATTCCCACTTGTTTTATACAGCGAAGTACCTACTCGGACTGAATCTCCCGCACAGATGGTGCTGTCCAACGTAGTCCTCAATACCGTTTGCACCAGTACCGGAACAACAACCAAACTATCACAGCGCCCCGGTTCATTAAAAGTGACGTAATACCGGCCAGTAGCTTTAAAACTACGGCCATTTACAACCACTGAATCTCCTTCACAAAGCACCTTGAGGGGCAATACGGTCGAATCATTGCGTGGGGCAATGATTACGTTGACACAGTTGCTGGTCATTTCTCCACAAAATGGAGCGGCATCTCCCAATAGTCGATTGCGCAAGGTATCCAAGCGAAGGACATTGTTCGCAGCGGGAAAAAGACTGCTGTCCTTGCGTGCATAAGACAAACCACAAACCTGGTAGTTGCCAGGGGCCAATTGTCGGAGATCCGGGATTGAGTCGTAGCGCTGCAAAATCATATCGCGCCCAATCGCAAAAGTGTAGCCAAATTTGCTGGAGTCGGGTTTTACGCCAGGATAGGTCGGCGCAAGTGCCAAATTCAGGTCATTGTCATATTGGCAAGCTGATACGTTGTTGAGGTTGTTCAAAACCCCTGCGTCGGCAAAACAACAACGTTGCCCTCTTTTGTCACAAAATTGAATGTCAAGACCAACCAGTCTGCTCGGAATCTGGATACTACTCAGCGTTTTAAGCTTCAATTTCCAGGTGCCATTCACGGGACCGGTATTGAATTCTTCCAGGCAACCCAGGTACGGCAAATAGGAGCCAGTAATACCCTCAGAACCAAATGGATTGGTGCTATTGTTCCAACGCGATCCATATGGCACCTGGGGCATGGGCGTAGTCAGCAGGCAGCGCAAGAAGGTCACATTCCAAGTCCCACCCAAGGTGGCAGGAGATACGGTGGCATTGGGGCCAATCAGTTGGATGGTGGTCCCCCCCGGCGAGGTAAGCCACACTTCAAAATCGGTAATCGAGTTGTGACGAAAGCGCATGTTTACACCACAAACGCCTTGACCTGCTGCCGCCAAATTGTTATTGAGGACGTCAAAAACTTCAAAGCTGTATTCCACTGAATCGTTGGCAGGAATCAATAAAGGCGCTTCAATCGGGCAATTTTGTCCCCACAGCCAGCCGCTCAGCAGAATTGTCAATATAGTAAGGCAATGCTTCATTGTAGCACACAGATTAGTCCACAGTAAAAGGTAGCGCAAAGGGTCTTGAAAGAAGATTTTTTCGTTGCTAAATAGAGGGAAATAAGATCAACACATTGAACGAAGCTTTACAGTGCCGAGGTATCTAAGTAGTGGGGCAAAGTTAGTATATTTCAGTAAGGACGCTACCAAAAAATTCAATATCCCTGACAAGTGATGCCAGAGCATGTATCTTTGCTGTGCATTTTTATAAAATCAAACCATCACCAATGTTTTCAGCCATGCGTAACATCGTTATTGTCCTTTGTTGTTTGGGGTTCATGAGCCTGAACACACAAGCCCAAAGTTTGACCAGAAGCACCGACAAAGAAAAAAAAGTCAGCAGCAGCAATAGCCGCATCTGGTATGGAGGAAATGTGCCATTGGGTTTAGGGTTCGGTTCCTCTACCCTGATCCAGTTTGGCATCAGCCCCATGCTGGGTTATAAATTAACGCCGGATTTTTCGATTGGTCCTCGGGTAGGTTTTTTGTATAGCTACTACAGCCAACGTTTGATAAATGGGCAAGTGGAGCGGGTGCAACCACTATCCTGGTCAGCCGGAATTTTCAGCCGATACAAGTTTGTGGATCGTTTTTTTGTGCACGCCGAATACGAATACGCCAACGAGGCTGTACCTTATTACACCTCTAACGGATTTGAGGTGCAACGGTACAACGCCGACAATTTGCACCTTGGTTTGGGCTTGTTGCAAGGGGGAACGGGGGCAATGCGGAGCGAGATCCTGTTGCTGTACAATGTTAATCCGAGTCCGCTCTCTTCAAAATCACCGCTATCCTTACGTTTTGGGCTCAATTGGCATTTCTAGTTTACCTGAATGCTTTTGCTCAATACGAAACGAAAATTAATTTCACGCAAGGTGGCGATGAGGGTCAGACTGGTATCATTCAAGGTTTCAATTTGATAATCAGCATCCATATCGCCACCGCGCTGCAAAAGCATTTGTTTTTTCAACTCATACTGTGCTTCGGCAGTGGATCCAGACATGTTGGTGATCATTTTCCCATCACCAAAAAATTCGAAGAATAAACCAGTCAGGTCTTCCGATTTTTGTTCATTCCGAAAGCCTTCCCGCAGCTCCCAGCGACCCAATAAATCGGCTTGATCTATTTTGGGCTCATTTTTACAAGCGTGAAAGCTAAGGGAAACCAGAGAGAGAAATAATGTAGACGCTATCAATCGTTTCATGGAGTGTGAGTTAAATAAACTGGGGCAAAAATAAAAAGAATTAAGTGATTTCGGATTGGGGATTTCGGATTTCGGTAGTGGGTTCCCTCAAGCTTTAGAGATGAAAAAATCCATCGGTGTTTCAAATTTGAAAGGCCATCTTTTCAACAACCAAAAATCCTGAGCCCAGGGCAACCGAAATCCCACATCCGAAATCCGAAATCCGAAATTACTTGGCTTCTTTTACGCCAAAAGCAATTTGAACATTTTCCCAAGCAATACTGACTTCTCCTTTTTCAGATACATCAATGGCCAGTTGTTCTACCAACAATTTGGTTTTGCCGGGTTTAACCGTGACGCGCAAGGCATCCATGTCTTTTTTGTAGCTGTAAGCACCCCATTGGCTGGCTTCTTTGTTGAAGACCACCACCCATTCTTTTTCGCCGGGAACGGTAAACAAAGAATATTTTCCTGCTGCCAATTTTTGGCCTTCAATCAGAACTGGTTTGTTCACCTCAAAGGTGGTTGCCTCGTTGGCACCAGTGCGCCAAACTTTTCCATAAGGCACCAATGCCCCCCAGATGGTACGTCCCTTTACCGAAGGTGCATTGTACGTAACGTTGATGCTGAGTGAATCAAGCATCCGAGTAGCAGTTTTAGCGGGGCTGGGCCGTTGGGCTTTTTGGTCTTGAGCCTGAAGGGCAGTGGATGCAAAAATAGCCAACACCATTGTCAAGGCCATCGTGATTTGGTTGAAACGCATATTGATTTGGTTTTTTAAACAGTCCTGTGAATAGATATTAGACTTTAAACTTTAGGCTTAAGTAACAGAACATGCCGATAATTGGTTGATTATTCCACAGCGGCAGCTCGTCTTAGTCGGTCGTTGATGGCACGGCCCAGGTCTTCTTCAGGCAATAATTCCGTCAGAATGAAGTCGATAGGCAAACGATCCAGATAACGCATGGCCGAAAAAAGATTACGTGCTGCCTCGGTATAATCTCCTGACGAAGATAATGCAAACTGCCTTTCGGAGGGAATCTCCGAAAATTTTTCTCGAAAACTGAGCACCCCAACCGCCTTTCCTGCATAGACAGGGATTAGTTCCGATAGGTTGCCTAGCACCAGTGGCACCCGTGGCGCATAATGGCTTTTGAGCATCCCCGGCGCTTGAGGATTGGAGCTGGAATGGGCTTTTACCTGCACTGGCCCGATCAGGGCTTCAATGGCTTCCACCGAGATGCCTCCTTTGCGAAAAACGGTGGCCCGGCCCTCGGGAAAGCCCACAATGGTGCTTTCCAGTCCAATGCTGCAAGGACCGCCATCCAAAATGTAAGGGATTTGAGCGCCCAACTGATGCGCCACGTGTTCGGCGCGGGTGGGGCTGATGTAGCCGAAGGGGTTGGCGCTAGGTGCAGCCAGTGGAAAGGGCAGGCTTTGCAAAAGTTCCTGGGCCAAAGGGTGCGCTGGAATCCGCATCGCCACCAAAGGCGAACCAGCGGTGACCAAATCTGAAATCTGGTCTTTTTTTTCCAACAACAAGGTCAAAGCTCCAGGCATAAAATGCTCGGCCAGTTTACGAGCCAGCGGCGGAATGTCCTTTACCCAGTTTTCCAAGTGCCGCAAATCAGGTACATGCACGATCAGGGGGTCAAAAGAAGGTCGTTGCTTGATGGCAAAAATTCGCGCCACCGCTTTTTCATCCAAGGCATTGCCAGCCAGACCATAAACGGTTTCGGTTGGAATGGCGATCACTTCCCCTTGTTTCAATAAAGTAGCAGCCTGGGCGATGTTTTGGCCGATCATTTGACGGTGGACTTGGTTTGAGGTGCAAAGAAAGGGTTTTTGGGGGAGAATTTTTGAATGACGATTTTTTCGAATGACGAATGACGAATTTGGGGCCTTGCCCTCCAGGTTTGTTGGTGAATTCACATAAATGTAACACAAGTCTAGCACTTCCGAAAATCTTAGGCATTGACAGCCTGTCGTCACTCGTCATTCGAAAAATTCGTCATTTCTTCACAGTTTACATCACTTGCAAGTCCAAAATAAAAAACCTACTTTTGCTACAAATCGCGTTAAAAAATGCTCATCGCCAATCCAATTTATGACGTGGTCTTTAAATACCTGATGGAAGACTCCAAAGTAGCCAAGCTGCTCATTGGGTCTATCATTGGCGCGGAGGTGTTGGAATTGGAGTTTCGACCCAAGTCTTTTACTACTTCCGTCCATCTGGATCCCTTGAGCATCAAGCCCACCTTCACCATTTATCACCTGGATTTTTCGGCCAAAATCAAAACACCAAAGGAAGAAAAACTGGTCATCATCGAGGTACAAAAAGCCAAGTTGGCCACCGATATACTGCGCTTTCGACAGTACCTGGGCAAGCAATACAGCGACAAAAAAAATGTGTATACGGTAGAAACCCAAGACGGAGGCAACAAAACTCTGGCCTTGCCCATCATCAGCATTTATTTTCTGGGGCATAGCCTGGACAGCATCCACGACATTCCAGTCATCCACGTCAACCGCAAGTACATCGACGCCTACTCCAAAGCGGAAATCACCCAAAAAGATTATTTTATTGAATGCCTGAGCCACGATAGCTACGTTATTTCCATTCAAGACCTAAAAACGCGACGGCGCAATGAGCTAGAAATTCTCTTAAGCGTGTTTGACCAAAGCAACCAAACCGAGGACCAGCATATCCTCAATGTACGCGAGGAGGATTTTCCGGAGGAGTTCCGCTCCATTATTCGCCGCTTGCAAAAGGCCGTTGAGGTGCCTGAAATACGCGACAATATGGAAGCGGAGGATACTTATCTGGATGCCTTTGAAGACCAGGAACGCCGAGCACTGGCTGCTGAAAAAATAGCACAAGAAGAGCGGAAGAAAAATAAAGAAGCATTAAAACAGATCGAACAAGAAAAACAACGCGCCGAGCAAGCTGAAAATAAACTCTACGAAAGCCTCAAACGCATGCGCCAAGCGGGTCTGCCCGATGCGGACATTTGTACTTTTTTGAACATTAGTACCGAGGAATTGGAACAAATGACGAATGGTTCGAATAACGAATGACCAATTTGAGGGCGTTGCCCTCAAGGTTTATTCATGTGTTTAAACAAGCGGAAGGATTGTTTCCTAATTGCGTTTTTGCCATATACTGCCATTGTCTGCCGAACGCTCTACATCATAGCCCGTGTAGTACATGTCCAGACCTTGCTTTGACCAACTCAGCAAAACTTGCTTGACGTTGACATCCGTAGCGGGTGCAGGCAGAGCGGGTAAGCTCTGGGTATGGTTTTATCATGTTGTTGCGTTTATCTAGTCATGAATTTTTCTACTTTTCTTGCGCCGTTTTCCCCCCGAAGCTCCAGTAGGTAAAGGCCTTTAGGCCAGGTACTGACATTGATGAAGGTGGAAAAACGCGAACCCGACACTTGCTGTTCGAGCATTGGACGGCCCAGTACATCACAAATCTTGATTTGTTTCAAAGCTTGAGTAGACTGAACTTGCACTTCCAATTGCTGAATGGCAGGGTTAGGCCAAAGCTTGATATTGGCTGCTAAGGGGGTAATTGAGGTGGTAGATGTAGTGGTATTGACTGCTTCGTACACCCACAATTCTCGGCCTGTCGTAGGGGTGCTAGCGGTAAAAAAAAGGCGATTGCCCGCTGGGGTCAACTGCTCGGGTTCGCTGCTGCTGCTGCCAGGGCGTAAGTCGATAAAACGGGTAACCGCAGCAGTACCATCCGATTGGTATAACTCATCGCCACCACCAGCACGATAACCCGGATAGTATAATGAGTCTTGCCATACACAAAGGTATTCTCCACCGTAAATAGCATTGGTGCTGCGGTTGTCTACAATGGGAAATCGGGTGCCTGCCAAAGTGCCATCCGTAGTGGCCACACCAGGAGGTTGGTTTGGATGAAAGAACAACTGATTGCGGTAAGGCGTGAGGTAATTGACATCTTCTTTGGAGCGATCGTTAAAATCGAGTTGTTTGGTACCTGCTACAGTGCCATCCGATACAAAAAAATCCTCTTGGGCACAAAAACTGGTACCCAGGGCGCAGGCAGAATAAAAGAAAAGGTTGTTCCAAGCGAGAAATTCCCGTTCGCGCCGCGACACTTCTCCTGAGTTGATTGTCTCGTAGGTAGCCAGGCGCAGGGTGCCAGCAGTAGTGCCATCTGTACGATAGAGTTCATCATGTTTGGTATAGCGGAAAAAGAAAAACACTTGCTGTTTGGTAGCCGTTAAAAAAGGAGAACCACCCAGATCGCCGTCGTTCTTCAAGGTATGGTAGGCTTGAGTACCCCCGGCGGTACCATCCGACTTGATGAGTTGATAAGTGCTGTCTTTGCTTTGCGCCAGGAGGATCAACTGGTCATTAAAGGCTATGAGGTCTTTGATGCCATTAGGGCCTTTGTAGCGGGCGAGCATTTGGTTTTCACTCGTAATGGGATTGTAGCGCCATAGCTCGGTTTGGTCAAAAACCTCGGATGCTGAAGCACTCACGTAAAAGATTTGCCCCTGATGCACCACCAGTTTGCGGATGAACCGGTTGGTATTGCTGAACAGCTTACGGGTATTGGCCGCGGTGCCATCTGTGATCCAAACTTCAGCGCTTGGGCGGGGCCCAGGGTTGCCAGTGGTGCGATCGGCTATAAAAAGTACTTGCTTGCTGTCGTAGGGCAAAAACTCAGGGTAGTCTTCGCCATTTTTGCCGATCATCAGCATGGTGGTACCCGCTTCACTGCCATCGGATGACCAGAGCTCGTATTTGAATTGGCGGTAAACGACAAAGAGTACGCGGTTGCCTACGCCGATTTTGAGCTCGTCCTGGGCGTCGTTGAAGGTGGAGGTGGTGCCGGGGGTTAGGTCGAGTATGGGGCGTGGGGTTTGGGCGCCGAGGTGCTGGATAAGGAGGAAGATGATGATGTAAAAAAGGTTTTTCATGGTTTGAAAAATTTCAGCTTTGAAAAATTAAATTATTACTGCTTTGTATTTGCTTGAAAAATTCGAGTTCTGAGTTTGAAGTAATGAAAGTGTTATTTAAAATAGTTGCATTTTTCCCAACATCTAAAGCTTCCATATGACATCTTATAAACACATTATTTTCCAATAATGAATCTATAAGGGTTGTTTTAATGAATTCGAAATTTCGAAATATGCAATTCTTAAACCCGCCTTGAAAAAAATCTAGGTTAGAAATCATACCTTCATCAAAAACACAGTTCTCGAATACGACTTCTGTCATAATTGAATCATAAAACTCCACCTTATAGAGAAGGCATTGCCTAAAGGTAATCTCTCTAAATACAGCACTTGTTAGGTCTGTATCTATGAGAATCGCATTCTGAATAAGTGAATCGGTGATATCAATTAGTTTACCTTCCTGCCCCGAAGAAGACAAATACTTTTTATGGTCTGCTATATAAGTTTCCATTTCCAAGGCATTAATTGTATCTCTCATGGTAATTGAACATTTACTTCGATGATTCTGCTTTTTTCATCAGCATCAAAATTAGCACTTATCCATGTACGCAATTCCGCTAACTGATTATCATTTAGGTAGGTACAATCTATAATGACTCTTCTTTTTTCCAAAATCTTTGAAAAAGGATTCTCAAGAGGCTCTTTGCCTAACTCCTCCTTTATGGACTTTCCTAATTCTGGAGCTTTAAAATACCCAGCTGCTCCAGTTTTTACATCCCAGAAATGTCCATCTCCATCTACAAATTCTACGTCAGCTTCCTTAAATCTTGTAATCTTTTCTTTAACCAGTCCTTGCCTTTCTGCCTCTAAACCAGCCATAGCTTCCATTCGGGTTTTATGAGTTCTTTCTCTAGGTCCAATTGTGCCATCATTTCGTTCATGCGCCGGATCACGTGACAATTTAAAAAATCTATCAAAGTCTGAAGAGTAAATATTAGGAACAGCCGCATCAGTAGCAAAAGTCGTTGGATTGAAAAGATGTCCTTTATTTCCCGCCTTCGCCACTTGCCCATTTACACTCCGATACTCCAAATGATCCAACCAAGCCTGTTTTTCATGATTAGGGAGCTTTTCGTATTCATCTTGAAGTTCCGCGAGGCTCTTACTTGAACTGGTTTTAAACTCATCTAGCTTCTTCAGGTTGTCTACATTCTGACGAATCACTACTGTATTAGGATCATTTTTGTTATTTAATGCCTCCCATGCCTCTAATAATTCAGGTTTGCTGCTCAATTCATCCCGAAATGTTTTTCCGGCAGCCTTTAAATCCGCTTCTAAAGCTGCCTCTAATTTTGGATCCTTGAGTTGCTTTTTAAGTATTTCTAAAAGACAAGTAATTGGATCCTCTCCCATCATCTCGGCCATGCACCCATTATTATGCACCACCATGCCCCGCTCAGTAACCAAGAAATTGTGCGCACGCCACACCTCCAGGTTGTACACCTGCGTACTCAGCCCCTCATGTGGCCGTTTGATCAAAAACTGTACGGTATCCCCAGACTGGGTCAAGATACGTTCGCCTAGTGCCAATTCGCCTGCATAAACATACTGCTGACGATCGGTGGAATAAAAGGGATGGTTGTAGGTCGCACCTACAGGCTGTTTGGAAGCAGAGAAGTACAAATCCCATACCTCAGCGCTCTCGTGGGCAAAAAAGCCCGTGAGGGGGTAGTGGGCGTAGTCGCCCTGGGCACGGTAGTCCCAGGAGCGGGTATCGAGGGTGCTGGGTAGGATGGCTTCGAGCTGGGCCCGGCCTACGATGCCCATTTCGGGCATGAGCAGCGTGAGCTTATCCCCAGGAGCGCGAGCCCCGTGCTGCTGCATCCACTACAGGGGGCGGCGCAGGTAGACCTGGGCGGTGGTGCCATCGGGTTTGGTGTAGCTCAGGTGGAGCCAACGCCAAGTGGCGGGGGTAATTTCTTCGCGGTCGATGTCCTGTACATCTCCGGGTAGGGTGTGAGTGGCGTTGAGGGCTTGGATGCCGAATTCGGTGGTAGTGCCGGGGTCGTAGCTTGTGCTGGTGCTGGCAGCTTGGTAAACCGGGATGGGGGTGGCGGGGTTGAGGGCTTCGATGGGTTGGGCGCCGAGGGTGGTCAGGACGAGGGTGCCGGTGACGAAGCAACCGAGTTGTCGGGCGCAAGAAGCTGCTTTTTCGGTTTTAGATAATGTAACGGTTGGAATCTCAATCGCTTCGCCC
Source organism: Saprospiraceae bacterium (assembly GCA_027486765.1). Taxonomy (GTDB): domain Bacteria; phylum Bacteroidota; class Bacteroidia; order Chitinophagales; family Saprospiraceae; genus Haliscomenobacter. The sequence goes on along the minus strand of JAIXOO010000274.1, from coordinate 16,108 downwards.
AGTTTCCGGGCCATTCCTGCTCCATTCGAGGTGGAGTTAAAAATATCCAGAAGTGCATCTCCCAGTTTAGAATACACATTTTTGGCCACCGCAGCACCACCTGCGGTCAACCAGGATATCGCAAAATCCATGACCAACTGTCCAGCACCATAGCCTAACCAACGCGATTTTGAAAACATATCACCAAGAGTCTCGAAGATGTCATTGACAAAACTATTGATTAAAGATTTAACGTTCATTCCTTTAAGTGCTGTCCAAATAGCATTCATTGCTGTTGTTCGGTTAAACCATTCATCGGCCTGGTCATAAAGATAATCAGAATATGCAGCAAGGTTATCTTGAAGATTTTCGGCCTCATCAAAGAGGCCCATTCCATCAATCAGCCAATTATTGTAATCGTTTAATATATTCCATTTAATCAAATCAACCAACCAAGCTCCCGTAAGATACAATGTTGCCGTGGTTACCTCTTTCGCCTCTTTAAGATTGGTAATGGTCAATTGCACTAAGGCTTCAAGGGAACTAATTTGATCCAAAAGGTTATCTATCATGCCAGATACTGTACCAAAGCCAAACTCTAATTTACCGACTGAAATGCCAGCAATTAGGGTGCTTTCATCTGTAGTGCCATAAAGCGATTGGGTAGAATAAGTAGGGTTGTTCAACCATTCCTTTTTAGCTCGCCAATTTAGCCAGCTGTCAATGCCGCCCGGCTGGGTTTTTGTAACGGTGTTTTTTAGTTCTTCTTTGCTTAAGTTGTTTTGAACTTTAAGTGCAACAGAGCATTCTCCGACACTTTCTGTTAGTTGTTGTACAGCTGCTTCCGAATGACTGAAATGGAGCCATACAATCATTTTTTTACTCTTATCGGCAAATGCTTGGTCTGCAGCAGTCCAGTCTGTAGTGCCAAAGTCACGATCTGAAGTTACCACAAAATAAACATCAAAGCCTAAGGTTTCATGCAACGCATTTGTAATCTGACTGTTTATTAGCGTTGGAAGTGTTTGATTTGCAGAACGAAGATTGTTTTGCGCTCCTTTCAAGGTGATTTGGGAAAAATACTTTACCGAACCTTCTGTTCCCGATAAATTTTCATTCACTGAATAGCTACTACAGTCCAGTTTTTGTAACAAAAACCCGTTGGACTCTAATACACTTCGAGCATCTGAAGCAGGTAAACCTTGACCAGGAACCCAGTTCGATAGCATGTCCGCAATTTTACGTACCCCATCGGATTCGGCAATACTTGCTTGATCGATTATCTTTTTTACCCCCCAGGTTGATTGCAAAGCGCTTTCACCCAATCGTGCTAAAGTAGATTCTAGTATACCATGCTCCGCATCACTCACTCCAGCCTTCTTCGGCAGTTTGAGTACCACCTTAAACTTCACTGCATTGCCACCCTGGGCTTGCATGGCGATCATCAGGTAGTATGCATTTTGGGTTACCTTGCGCAATTCCGGCTGCCCTCCTTTGCCCCTTACGGCGACAACGCCCCCGTTCTCGATTTTATCGGCAAAAGACCCTGCTGCGGTTTCAAAGGCGATTTCGCCATTGGCAATGAGACTGGGGCCATACATGCGAAATTCATAGGTTTTAAACACGCCCGTGTAGCCCAATACCCGCTGCACGATTCCGGCCAGGTATTCTGCCTCCGCGTCCAAAAAAACAGCGGTGGGGTCATTGATCATCAAGGCATCGTAGCGCTCTACAAAGTCCGAAACTGGAAGGGGTGAGTTTTGGAAATCAGGAAATGGCACCCTGGGTTGGGGGGCTTGTATAAGCATGGTTGCGCTAGTGAGCAGCAGAAAGGTGCTCAATACCAATGCCACTTTGCCAATAAAGTATGGCAGGGCTAACTGCTTTGGCGGAATCATCTTTTTCATTTTCGATTATTCGTTTTTGCGAACGAAGACCTCCAAATTAATTGTGCTTCCATGATCATTTGTCCAACATTTTTATAAATTGAAATTTTTGTTCATCCAGATAATATCGAACGGTATCGTTGTGGATGGGGAAATTGATGGTAATTGTTTTTGACTTCGGTGCTAATTTTATTTTGGTTCCTTTAATAATATTTCGAAGAATCTGGTCGCATTGCTTACCATTAGTCAAAAGTTTTTGAAAAGTTACTCCTGATCTAACCGCATACATCTGTAATAGTACATCTGCAATCCTATCAAAATTAACAGCCACCCCTTGATTTGTAATCATTTGAAATTCAACTGCTAAATATTTTAAATCTTCAGGCACAGGGGTTATTGGAAAACCATGCAATTCTGCTGCATATAAATAGAACTCTTTTGATTTCATCTTAAATAAAAGAATGTTAGAATATTTATTAGGTCCATCTAGTGCTGATTTCCAATACAACAAACCTAGATCCGAGGTAATATGGAATTTTTTCAGTGCGCTATTATAATAGATACTAACTAAGCTTCCCTGCTTTGAGTGATCTCTAACTATTGTATAAAAATTTCCATTACCATAGTCTCGAAAGAACACTACATGAGTAATAAATGCACAAAATTCCTTAGACAGAGGCTCCTGGTGTTCAAAGCATTGATTTATCGTTACTGTATCGGTACTTGAGAACGCCGAATATATAACAGCCGGACTAAAACAAATCTCAATATAATTATATTTTCGATCAAAAAAGCCGCCAGTTATAGCATTAACTTTATCAAAGAATTTCTTCATTCTATCTTGGGCACTTGCAAGCGAAGTATCAACTACTACTGCATCTTTGACAATGAAAGAATCACGAATTTCTTGTAGGTTTATATTACCTTCAAGCTGTTTTTGCCTAATCTCACAACTGAATATGCAAAAAAACAGGAATACCAAACTAATGTAAGTCTTCATATCTTGGCCTCGCTTTTTGTTCATTAATTTTTCCAATTGCGTCACTTTCTCGATGTTTCATACAAAGTGTGATAAGTCCCCCAGTTTCGTTAGTTAGATCAAATATATCCATATTACCATCTTTCCACCCATTAGAAACATCACACATAAACGAATATTCACACCCGTACGAACCTAAAGGGCAGCCCGAAACACGGCCGCTCCATTTTTTATAATTAGATGAAGGAGATCGAATATCACTAACCTTTTGGCAAGGAATAGAGTTATACAATAAAACATCTTCATTCCTACTTTCTCCCATATCATAGAAAAAACGATAAGCAGTGGCAACACAGCTCACTAATTGATCTTTATTATTTCTATAACAATAAGAAGAATATCCTCCATTTGAATTTTTACAATCCGATCTACCATATGAGACATTCAATACATATGCCATTGGATCAACATATGAAGGCTTATTATTCATTACTGCTTCATATCCGTTCCGGATGGAAACGATCGATTGTATATCTCTACTTCCTCCGTTATATGGCTTGTTATAATTAAATTCAGTAGGAACTACTTCGTTATTATTTCCATCAAAACATTTTATAGTGCCATTAATTTCCTTGCAAGGCCACCCGCTATTGCTAATTAATTCACCCTTGTCATTCAACTTATAATAATATTTGAAGACTGCGTCTCTTCTGTTCAGTACAGAAGCCATAGCTATTGCTCTTGCATAGTTTAGTTGTGTAGTTAAAGTCTCATCTTTTCTAGATTCTGGGTCTCCAATTTTTGTGGATGTTTGGTTTTGAGTTCCATCAAACTCTGCAAATCCTGTACTTGCTAAAACCCATACATCCTTTTTCACTTGTGCAAGATATGCCTTTGTACCATCACTAAGCAATGTCGTTACAGCCTGCGATTTGGCCTCTTCGGTTTTCAAGTTGCCAAGTAGCTGTTCATATTCATTCTTTTTAATGATGACTATTCGATGTTTTCCATCTTTTATATATCCAAGGACTTCCCCTGTATTCATATCTATTAAATCAGTAGTATAATCTGCAGGTGAAACTGGTGTGAAGTAATCAAACACCCCAGACAAAACATAATATTCTCGATCCGGCAAACTGTACGGATCATTTTGTAGGTTATTACTCAAGTGATCTTCAGCAAATTCTTCAGCAGCAATCCTTCGCGTAGCTGGCATTTGATCAACCCCCGACACATTGCCATTGCCATCCTCCCACTTAACCATTACATCAAAATCCAATAAATTACTGTTGTTGAGGTATCCACACAATACGATCCAGCGCCCCTGGTAGTTTAATTGTTGATTGATGGTCCTTTGGATGATTTCTTGAGCAACACCTCTACCATTGTTAAGGGATTGATAGATGATAGGAAATTGGAATTCCAGTACCAAAAAACCATGCTCATCTGCTATTTGGTTGGCGATACTTGTTACTTTATTGTACTCAGCGCTCGAGAAAATCCTAACGTAATCTTCTCGAACAAGACCATTTTGAAACAAATTGGGATTCGCATCCGCCCATTTTTTAAGCTCAACATGTTTAAAACTCGTTGTAAACATGCTAATTGAATTCGGGTTGGTCCTAAATCTAGTTGACTTCACACTAGAACTTAACAAACCAAAGAAAAGAATTGAAAGAAAAAATATCCTTCCCATACAATGTAGTTTTAAGTAAAAGTTTTAGGTCTCACAAAAATTAATGCCAGAATGTTACCATTGGTAAAGTATTGATGCTGAAACTTAATGTTGTCTCAGCTTCAAAAAAGGCCCTGAGTGCCGCTCTTTTGCAGCGCTTCAGGCTTTATGTAGAATTTTATTGCTCGCGTTTTTTCGGTTTACTTGGATTCCTCTTTCCGTGCGTCTGGATTGATCGTTCCAAAGTAGATGCTCAAATTTGCGGTACTGCCTACTCCCTTCCCCGGCACGCTGTAACTCAGGCGCAAAGGATAAGACTCATTGGGAGGTGTAGGTTCAGTGATGGCCAGCAAGCCGCTCAAAAACTCCGGCAGCACACAACAGTCGGTACAATTAGTCGGAGCATTTTGAACAGCTTGTCCAGCCTTACATTTGTTGCGCAGTTCCGTATCGAAATCGCGCACCTGGCTATGGAAGTCCCGAAAATCTGCCATCAGCTCCAGCAAGACATTGAATTGGAGGACTTTACTTCCACCCCAACTGACCGCCTGGTCTGGCGCAGCCCCATTGCGGCCGCGGGGAACAAACTGGAACTCCCCAGCATTCCATTTGGAGCTATATTTTTTGTACAACAGTTCCTTCTGGGTTTGATACCACTGGCTGTTGTACAAGATGGTTTCCAGGGTTACAAAGCTTTTTCCACCATAACCACCACCCGTTTCCAGTTCATCAAACTCCTCGGTATTGCCTGTCAGTACAATTTGATTACCCACAACCGTACGCGTAGCTCCTTGGGTAAAAGCCGTGGCTTTTTCACGGAAAGTTTGGTAGTTGCTGGTACAGAAATTGAGCGTAGTCAACAGGCCGGGAGGCAGGCTGGGACCGCCACCATTGTCATCGGCGCGGGTTTCGGGTTGGGCAAGGCGGCGAATTTCGATGGAATAACACTGCCCAGGGCGCAGGATTTCGTTGGGGAAATTAAAGCTGATGCGTTTGCTGGCCAGGTTGTACTGTACCGCACCTTGCCAGAGTTCACCCCCGGTAGCGCCCAATAGGATAGCCTTGGGTGCATTGCTGCCTTTGAACAAATCCCCTTGCCCCTGATGCAGTTCGATGAATTCCTCTTCACTAGCGTATTCTCCCGGATAGAAGTGCTTCATCCCACTAATCGGGTAACTGGCACTGATGTTGGCCGGGCTAATGTTGCTGGCCGCAGCCCCGGTAGTAAAGGTTACTTGTTTTTCCTGGCTGCCAATTACCGTACCGTTTTTGGAATATTTCACCTTGACGATGAAGCTGAAGCGGGTACTGTCTTTCAGGGCATCGTAAGGTTGGAACTTCAGGCTACGGCCATCGGCACTCAGGATGGCCCGCGCGGGCACTGCTGCCTGGGTGATGGTTTCGATCAACTGTGGTGTACCATCCAGCTCTACCAAATAGCTGATCGGATTGCCGTCGTCGTCGAAGCTTTCCAGGGTACTATTGATCGGGAAGCGGAAGTCAGCGGAGGGTATCGAGGTAGTTACCACGCCTACTGCTCCTTCATCCGGGCGTAAGGCCGCAATGATCTGGTAATTTTGCTCCAGGGATTGCTCACTGCCATCTTCTCCCTCTAGTTCACCACAATCTTGTCCAAGGGTAAACTGTAGGTTGAATTTCCCTTTGACCAAGCCGCCCAAGATACGGTAACTGCCCCCCACTGCACCACGGGCAAAAGTCGGATTGGGCAATTTGCCTTGTAAGGCCGCACCTACGGCCAATTCAGCGATGGGGAACGGTTTGTTCTTAAATTTCAAACCCACCGAAGCGCGCAGGTAGGCATAAACCTGCCCGGTGGCGTACCAGCCGTTGATGCCAATTTGTTCTCCAGTACTGGAACAAATGGCATTGCCATAATCAATCAGCGCCAAGTCAGCCCCTAGGTTAATGTTCATGCTGGCGTAGAGGGGTTTGAGTTTGTCAAAATCAGCCTTTAGGTCTAGGCCTACTCCAAACATTACACCGCCACCACCTCCACTGCCTGCACGAGTGGCGGCAATGGCTGAAGTAATACCCATACCGCTTTTTCATCCAAGGCATTGCCAGCCAGACCATAAACGGTTTCGGTTGGAATGGCGATCACTTCTCCTTGTTTCAATAAAGCAGCAGCCTGGGCGATGTTTTGGCCGATCATTTGACGGTGGACTTGGTTTGAGGTGCAAAGAAAGGGTTTTTGGGGGAGAATTTTTGAATGACGAATTTTTCGAATGACGAATGACGAATTTGGGGCGTTGCCCAATCATTTCCGTTCCTTACCCTCACTTTTTAAAATACTCCAAATCGTTCTTGAACTCAAATTGAATCGATCTGCCAAAGTCTCTACAGTTTCGGTTTTTTGGCCACGGATGTCCAGACATTGATCATGGAATGTTTTGAGTATCGTATACTTTTGGATCGTACTGGGATTGATCAATTCCTGGTCAATGATGTAAGTAATCAGACCTTTGTAATCGGGTTGTAGTCCATGTTTTTGACAATATACCTCATAACTACTGAAGAGTTGGGTTTCAAATAAATCGAGGATTTGTTTGCGGTTCAGTTCCTTTCCCATGCTTTTGCTATTTTTCATAGGTTTCTTCAAAGTTGAACAAAAGCAGTGGAGCTGCGATAATTGTGCTAACTATTTAGTCAGGGGTTTTGGGAGGTTTGATAATTTCACGCGCCAATCCGTTCCTTCAATGAACGGTCAATTCAGTAATAATTGCTGTTTTTTTTTAGAATGCAGCTCCTCTGCAAACAATGAATAACAAACTTTAAGAGCGTGGATGGGGTTTAGTTTTACCCGTCAGGTGATTCTGCATTTGCTTCATCACTGAAACAAAGTTACGGCATAAAAACCCCTGAAAATTGGACAAATAGTGCTAAAAATCCCGCTAGAAATCCAGTAAAGTTATTTCATTGGCCCTCAACACAAATCACACAAACAACTGCTAATCAAATAAATAAATCACAATTAAACTCATTCAGTTTTCACTTTTTTTCCTCCTCTTTTTCACAATCTGAGTATGCTTATTTTCCAGAAAAAAATACATACTGCAAAATCCTGGTACTTCCTTTGTTTTTCAGTAAGCCAGAAATTAACCTTGCTGCAACTTTTCATTATTTTTGGAACATACGCCTTGCGTGGTATCTAGGCGCGACCACAATTTACTTTTCAAAACCTTTTGGCAATGTTTAACAATGCTTGTGTACTGATTTTGCAAAAAATAGGCAAGGCTGAATTGAAGGTCTTAAAAGCTTTTGTCAAGCGTAGGGTTCCTGCACAAAACCAGGAATTTATTTTGTTCGATTACCTCTGCAGATGCCATCCTGAATTCAAAGCCAAAGATTTAGCTCCTGAAAAAATTGCTGAACTGTTCAAAGCCAAATCCTGGTCAAATCCAGCCAAACGCCTAAGCAGTATCGGCAATGAATTGACCCGGATTTTGGAAGAGTATTTGGTAGAGCAAGCCTTGAAAAAGAACTGGGATGAATACGAGTTTTTATTGGCTTATGAATACAGCCGCCTGGGGCTCCCCGATTTGTTGGATCGAAAAATTGACAACTGTTTACAAGTGTCAGAAAAACTCAATGCCACTGAAAAAGAGGAAGCAACAAAGGAAAATGGACAGCCCCCGGTGAATGACCAAGCGGAGCAAGACCAAAAAAAGGAGACTAGCCCAAGTGGCATCAGTGTATGGTACCACTGGAACTTGTACCGCATGTATCACCTACGCTACTATTCTCGCGACACGGTAAAAACGGCTCCGGGCGAGATGAATCTGGATCTGAGTTGGGAACAGTTGGAGCACGCTTACCTGGCGGCTAAGTTGAGAATTGCCCTTGAAATGGGTACCTTAAAAAGCATCAATGGTAAAATCCCGAGTGTTGCCTTTTCTGACGAGGAATTGACAGCCCTCAAAGCTCGTCTAACCGAAAAGGATATTTTCCTTTTCCTCTATTGCCATGCGTATGATTTGATGGCGCAGCCCAGCGAGGAAAAATTCCATCACTTAAAGTTACAATTGCTCAAATTGGGCAAATACCTGAGCAAAGATGAGCAGGGAAATTTGTTGACCCCTTTGATCAATTATGCATCGACAGCTATCCGCAAAGGCCAGGATCAGTTTTACGCCGAAGCCAGTTTCCTGCACCACTATGGCCTGGATACTGGCGTACTGCTCCAGGATGGTAAAATCACGCCCGAATTGTTGTTCAACGTCATCAACCTCACTTGTGAAGCCCAAGAGCTGGCAAAAGCTAAGGCATTATTGGAAAAATGGACCCCGAGCCTGCCTGCCAGTCTTCAGGAGGAGGCCCTGGTTGCCTTAAAAGGGCGGATCGAATTTCATTCTAAAAAGTATATGGCCGCAGCCGGGCAGTTCTTCAGCATCAAACGTTTTAATAACCACTTAATGGAGCTCGTAGCCCGTACCACCAGTGTACAGAGTCATTACGAACTGAAAGAATACGACATATTGCTTTCTTTTTGTATGAATTTTGCCAAGGCTTTGACTAGAAGTGAAGACCGCTTTAGCCAGCATTACCGCGATGCTTACGGGAATTTTGTTAAAATGGTGCAAGCCTTGATCAGTGCAAAACGCGACCAGCATACCAGCTTACCTGAAAAGCAAGCCAAATTGCAACAAAAAATAGCAAAACAAAGCGCCTTGGTATGTAAAAATTGGTTGATGCAGCAGATTAAAGGGCTCTAGCCCCTCTTACGCAATCGTTCCCGATAACGATTGCGTAAAAAAAAATCCAAACAAAAAAAAACCTCTCCTCTCGATGACATAGATTCGTGTTGCAATCAGTATCGAATTCAAAATTTTATTTTAAAATCAAATACTGGTGCCTTAAAACTAAATACAAGAGTAGTAGTAGTAGGAACGCTGCGGGCGCGCCAGATAAGACGCTGGTAAGCGCTCGTAGCAGTTTTTATAGCCACATATAGGTCTTTTTCCATACCAACGTGCCATGAAAATAAAGCAATCTTTTCTCTTTCTTTTTACCTTGTTTTGCTTCGGAATCGGTACTGCTCAGGACAAACCCTGGTCCATACGAATGGCCGAATCCTTTATGGATACCCACAAAGACTCCATCCTGGTGGGAGCCAACAAATTCTCCCGTTGGGATTACGAGCAGGGCCTGGTGCTCGAAGGTTTCAAACGCCTCTGGCAACATACCGGTGATGTGCGTTACTACAACTACATCAAAAAAGACATCGACCATTTTGTGCAGGAAGACGGTAGCATCCGCACCTACAAACTCGCAGATTACAACATCGACAACATGCCTACCGGCCGTTCTTTGTTGTTGTTGTACCAGGAAACCAAAAAGGAGAAGTACAAAAAAGCCGCATACCTGCTGCGCAGCCAACTCAGCAGCCACCCCCGCACCAAAGAAAACGGCTTTTGGCACAAAAAACGCTACCCCAATCAGATGTGGCTGGATGGCTTGTACATGGGGCATCCCTTTTACACCGAATTCAGTGTCCAGTTCAACGAACCTGCCAATTTTAATGACATTGCACTACAATTTGCCCTGGTCGAAAAACACATGATCGACCCCAAAACGAGTTTGTTGTACCACGGTTACGACGAAAGTCGGGAGCAGCCCTGGGCGAACCGGGCTACGGGCAATTCACCCAATTTTTGGGGTCGCGCCCTGGGTTGGTACGCGATGGCGCTAGTCGATGTACTCGACCATTTCCCCGTGGATCATCCCGAACGCGGCAAGTTCATCACTTATCTGCAACGATTGGCGACAGTATTGGTCAAATACCAGGATGCCTCGGGTTGTTGGTGGCAGATCCTGGACCGAGCCAACGACAAAGGCAATTACCTCGAAGCCTCGGCCTCCTGCATGTTCACCTACACCCTCGCCAAGGGCGTACGCATGGGTTACCTCAACGCCAGCTTTTTACCCGCTGCCCAAAAAGGTTTCCAGGGTATCCTCAGCAATTTCATCAGCACCGAGCCCAATGGCAAAATCCATCTGGAAAAAACAGTGAGTGTAGGTGGCCTCGGTGGTACCCCCTACCGCGATGGCAGTTACGAATATTACCTGAGCGAGCCCCTGCGCAAAGACGACCTCAAAGGCATCGGCCCCTTCATCAAAGCCGCTCTGGAAATCGAAATTGCCGCCACCAATACCCTGGCCAAAGGCAAAAATGTGGTACTCGACTACTACTTCAATAACGAATCCCGCAAAGGGCTCAACGGCCAAACGGAGCGTTTTCACTACACCTGGGAAGACCCCATGGACTCCGGCTTTTCACTGTGGGGCAACTTGTTTCGCGAATACGGCGCCACTACCCTACCCCTACAAACGGCCCCGACTGCCGCTGCACTCAAGGATGCCAAGGTGTACATCATCGTGGACCCAGACACCAAAAAAGAAACCGCTGCGCCCAATTTCATTGGCCCCGAACACATTAAAGCCATCAAAGGCTGGGTAAAAAAAGGGGGCGTACTGATGCTGATGGGCAACGACACCAGCAATTGTGAGCAAAAACACTTCGGCCAATTGACGCAAGCCTTCGGGATTGGCCTTACTGGTAAAAACCGGAACATGGTCAAAAATGACGTATACGAAAATGGGAAAGTGCCGGTACCCGCCGGGCATCCGATTTTTAAAGGTTTATCGACCCTCTTCATCAAAGAATTGGTGACCCTTCAACTCAGTGGTACGGCCAAAGCCAGCATCAGCGAAGGTGGAGATGTCATCATGGCTACGGCGAAATACGGCAAAGGCACGGTCTTTGTAGTAGGTGACCCCTGGATTTACAACGAATACGTAAACGGGAAACGGATTCCAGCTCAATACGAGAATTTTCAAGCTGCCCGCTTATTGGCGAAGTGGCTATTGGAGCAATCCAAGTAAATTGGTTTAGAAGTTGAGGGGTTTAGAAGTTTAGGCTACCGCGAGCAGCTTTGACATAATTCTTGTCTAAGTCGCTCGCGGTAGCCTAAACTTCTCAACTCCTAAACTTTTAGATAAGCAAACAAAAAAAGCACTGGTGAAAATCAATCCATCACACCACAAGGCCAAGCTGGATGCAAGTATAGCATCCAGCTTTTGCCTTTTTTTTCTACTTTATTGGGTCAGCAGCATTGCCCTTCAAGGCCAAACCCGGCTGCTTGTTGCGACCGATGGATCGGGGGATTTTCGTTCCATTCAGGCTGCCATCAACAGTTTACCCGCCGAATCGGCTAGCTGGCGCGAAATTTTTGTCAAAAATGGCCAGTACCCTGAAAAAATCTTCATCGACAAAAACAAAATCCGCCTCAGCGGGGAATCCACCACTGGCGTAGTCATCAGCATTTCACTACCCCGCGATTGCTGGCGCTGTGAACACCCCGACGATTGGGGAGCAGCTACGCTTAACATTCGGGGGCAGGACATTACCCTCCAAAACCTGAGCGTAATCAACACGTATGGTTTTAAGGCCAAAGGTGACAGTACCATCAACTGTCCCAACGAGGGCAACAAACCCAAAGTAGTGCGTAAGGATGGCCATCAGTTTGCCCTGCGCACCATGCCTGGTTGTACCCGACTCTCAGTGCTTGGCTGTGTATTCCGTGCTTTTGGTGGAGATACGGTAAGTCCCTGGGACGTTGATCAGGGCATGTATTATTTCCGGGATTGTGTGATGGAAGGCGGTGTAGATTTTTATTGCCCCCGAGGTTGGGCATATGCGGAAAATTGTCAGTTTATTTGCCATAACCTTAGTGCCGCTATTTGGCACGATGGGTCCTTGCATGAAAGTTCAAAAACTGTGCTCAAAAACTGTAATTTCCAGGGTGATCCCGGTTTCAAACTGGGGCGTTTTCACCGTGAATCGCAGTTTTATCTGCTGAATTGTCGCTTTGCCAAAGAGATGGCCGATGCCGATATTTACTGGGCGCAATCCGGCCCGGGCACTCCCCTTTGGGGCCGCCGGGTGTATTATTATCGCTGCAAACGCAGTGGTGGAGATTATGCCTGGCACAAAGACAATTTACAGGCAGGGGTGAAAGCGAAGGCCATCACCGTGGATTGGACTTTTGAAGGAAAATGGACGCCTCCGGGCGCAAACCGATAAAACAACAAACATGAACCATCATCCCACCTTTGGGCTACAATACATGCTGGACGAAAACATCCCCTGGGAACAAGTGGAACCGGGAGTGAAGCGCAAAGTCCTGTCTTTTGATGAACGAATCATGATGGTCAAAGTAGCATTTGATACCGGGGGAGTTGGCGCTTTGCACCACCACCACCATACTCAAATCAGCTACGTTGCGGAAGGAGTATTCGAAATCAGCATCGGGGCGGAGAAAAAAATCTTGCGCCAGGGCGACGGCTACTACATTCCACCCAATGAAATTCACGGTGCCCTTTGTTTGGAAGCAGGCATTTTAGTGGATGTTTTTTCACCAATTCGGGAAGATTTTATTTAAGAACGAGTGAAAACCACAAGCATGGAATACTTATCCCACCAACTGATGTCTGCTCAAAATGGCCAAAGTATTGCCCATCAGGAAAGGTCGGCTTTGCCTGAAAAGGTATTACAATTTGGCACTGGTGTATTGTTGCGCGGCCTGCCGGACTTTTTGATTGAAGTAGCCAATCGCCAAGGTATCTTTCAGGGGCGGATTGTAGTGGTAAAATCCACCAGTTCCGGGGATACCGCAGCCTTTGATCAACAAGATAACTTATATACCGTTTGTATCCGGGGAATTCAGGATGCCCAACAGGTAGAGCAAAACCTGGTCTGTAGCGCCATCAGTCGGGTGCTTACAGCCAGTACCCAGTGGGATGAAGTATTGGCATGCGCCAAAAACCCCGATCTCGCTGTTGTCATCTCCAATACCACCGAAGTAGGCATCAAATTGGTCAAGGAAGACATCCACCAAAGTCCGCCTAGTTCTTTTCCAGCCAAGTTGTTGGCTTTTTTATACGCCAGATATCAGGCTTTTGGGGGCGATCCAGAAAAAGGATTGATCATTGCCCCCACCGAATTGATCCCCGACAATGGGGACAAACTAGAGCGCATCTTACTGGAATTGGCTCACCTCAATAACCTGGAAGCCGAGTTCATCGACTGGATGGAACACCACAACCATTGTTGCAATACCCTCGTAGATCGAATTGTACCGGGCACACCCGCACCTGCTGCAAAGGCAGGCATCGAAGCACAATTGGGTTATCAGGACGATCTACTGATCATGTCGGAAGTCTACGCTCTTTGGGCCATTGAGGGTGATGAAGCAGTCAAGGCCAAATTCCCCTTACACCTGGCACACGAAGGAGTGATCATTGCACCCGATATCAATCCGTATCGGGAACTCAAGCTACGCATCCTCAACGGAGGGCATACCTTTTCCTGTGGCCTGGCTCACCTCTGTGGATTCAATACGGTGGTAGAAGCCATGAATCAGGACATGTTCGTTCTCTTTTTGGAACATTTACTCCTGGACGAAATTGCCCACAGCATCCCGGCACCACTTACGCTGGCTGATGCGCGTGATTTTGCAAATAAAGTACTCGATCGTTTTCGCAATCCCTTTATCGAGCACAAATGGCTGAGCATCACCATGCAATACAGCTCCAAGATGCAAATGCGCAATGTGCCCACTTTACTGCGCTATTATGATGTCGTAGGCACTGTTCCTGAACACATGGCTTTAGGATTTGCGGCTTACCTCTTGTTCATGCGCGCCACCAAAACCGAAGATGGTCGCTTTTATGGCCGCCGCGATACTGAAGATTATCTGATTCAAGATGATCAAGCTGCTTATTTTTATACCATGTGGCAAAATTTTGCTCCACGTGCACTGGTAAGTGCAGTTTTGAAAAACGAAGACCTCTGGGGGCACGATTTAAGTCAACTATCCGGTTTTGAAGAAAAAGTTGCTTTTCAGCTTGCATCCATGCAAGATCAGGGAGTTTACCGTACCTTAGAGGCCTTTCTACAAGTAGCACAATCATGAAAAACCGGATACTCAAGGTTCATCCACAAGACAATGTTATTGTCGCCCTCAGCGACCTGAAGGCGGGTGAAACCGTACAATTGGGCAGCGAAACTTTCACCATTTTGGAAGCTGTTGCCGCCAAACACAAATTTGCCACCGTAGATCTGGCAGTAGGCGACGAAGTCACCATGTATGGAGTACTGGTGGGCAAAGCCCAAAAGCCCATTTTCCGCGGCGGGCTCATCAGCACGGCCAACCTGAAACACGCGGCGGGTGCATACCAATTGGGCGAACAAAGAAAAGATTGGCCCGTACCCAATGTGAACGGCTTTAGTGGGCGTACCTTCCAGGGTTACCAACGCGCCGACGGCAAAGTAGGTACGGCCAACTACTGGGTGGTTATTCCATTGGTCTTTTGTGAAAACCGCAACCTCGAAGTCTTGCGTGAAGCCCTCGTGGACGACCTCGGTTATGGCCGCTCTCATACCTATCAACGCCAAACCCGCGAACTGGTGAGTTTGATGCGGGCGGGTAAAACGGTGGAGGAAATTTTGCAAGCCGATATCGACGTCGAAACGGCTACGCTGGAAAAAAACCAACGCCTTTTCCCCAATGTGGACGGGGTTAAATTCCTGATCCATGACGGTGGTTGTGGGGGCACCCGGCAAGATGCTCAGGCGCTCTGTGGCCTCCTGGCGGGTTACATCGTACATCCCAATGTGGCAGGAGCTACGGTATTGAGTTTGGGCTGCCAAAACGCGCAGGTTTCCATGCTCAAAGAAGAGCTGGCCAAGCGGGATCCCAATCTGCAAAAGCCGGTCTATGTGTTTGAACAACAAACCATGGGTACGGAATCAGCGCTAATCAGTGCCGCGCTCAAAAAAACCTTTGCAGGGCTGATGCAAGCCAATACGCTGACCCGGCAACCCGCGCCCTTGAGCAAAATTTGCCTGGGGCTGGAGTGCGGTGGATCGGATGGATTTTCGGGTATTTCAGCTAATCCTACGGTGGGCTATACTTCGGATTTGTTGGTCACGTTGGGTGGCTCGGTTATTCTTTCCGAGTTTCCGGAATTGTGTGGGGTGGAGCAGGAACTCTGCGATCGCTGCGTGGATGCGCCAACTGCTGAACGCTTTTCTACCCTCATGTCGACCTACAACGACCGCGCCAAGGCGGTGGGCTCGGGTTTTGACATGAATCCTTCACCGGGCAACATCAAGGACGGCTTGATCACCGACGCCATCAAATCAGCCGGCGCAGCCAAAAAAGGCGGAACCTCCCCGGTGACTGCGGTATTGGACTACCCGGAAATGGTCACCAAACCTGGTCTCAACCTGCTGTGCACCCCTGGTAACGATGTCGAATCGACCACGGCTGAAGTAGGCTCCGGGGCCAATGTGGTGGTCTTCACCACAGGTTTGGGTACGCCGACTGGCAACCCGATCGCTCCGGTCATCAAGATTGCGACCAATACTGTATTGGCAAAACGGATGCCCGATATCATCGATTTCAATACGGGAACCATCATCGAAGGAGAAGAAACAATCGAGGAGTCAGGGGAACGGCTCCTGGAATACGTCATAGCTGTGGCCAGCGGCGAAATTGAAGTAGC
>JAIXOO010000380.1 GCA_027486765.1 Saprospiraceae bacterium | reverse complement strand
TAAAAAGAGCCCCAAATTGATGAGCTTTTTCATGGCTGAGCAATTTGGGGCAAAAAGTAACCTCGTTTTACCACTTGGTCACTGCAAAAAATGCCTTCTTCGGCTGATAATTCGCATCAAAAAGTAGCGGATAATCCTTACGGCCACGCACCGGGAAGTTGTCCAACCAGGTGGACTTGTCGGACAAATTCCAAAAAGTCACTCCAGTGATAGACTTGCGGTGTTTGCGCAACACCTCGAAGAGCATTTTGTACTGCTCAACCTGTTTGGCTTCCATCTCCGCCGTGTATTCCACCTTGCCAGTGAAGGCTTCCGTTCTGCGCTCGTGCTCTTTGGGGTGTACCGACACATCCAATTCCGTAACCTGTACCTTTAAGCCCAGGCTGGCGAACTTGGTGATCGAAGTTTCCAATTCCTCTGCAGTCGGCTCCGTAAGCGCCCAATGCCCTTGCAGCCCCACTCCGTGAATGGGCACTCCTTTGTCTTTCAGCCCTTTCACCACTTGGTAAATGCGGTCGCGTTTGGAGGCATTTTCGGTATTGTAGTCGTTGTAAAACAGCACCGCCTTGGGGTCGGCCTCATGAGCCCATTGAAAGGCCTTTTCGATGTACTCCGGACCGATGATCTCGTAAAAAGGCGACTTGCGGTAAATGTCCGGTCCAGCATCTGGCACTGCTTCATTGACCACGTCCCAGGCGTAAATTTTACCCTTGTAGCGGCCCACCACGTCGAAGATATGCTGCTTAAGACGCGCCAGCAGCACTTCCTTGCTGACTGTGGCACCCGAGGCGTCTTTAAAAAACCAGTTTGGTGTCTGGCTGTGCCAGCACAAGGTGTGCCCACGTAGCTTGATGCCGTTTTTCACCGCAAAATCGGCGATTTTATCCGCAGGTGCCCAATTGTAGCGATTCTCCTCGGGATGGATGGGCCCCATTTTCATGGCGTTTTCAGGCGTCATGCTGTTGAACTGAGCCAGGATAAGGCCAGATTCAGCGGCATCGTCCATCATGCGAGGGGCAACGGCTACCCCGATGGGGAAGTACTTTTTGTAATAATCTTTGAGGCCTTTGGTGGGTTGCGCAAAGGAGGAACCCGCAAGGAGTGCCAGAAAGCATATTAAAATAGATGGATTTTTCATTGTGATCTGTTTTGAAGAAATGATGCTGGAACGCGAAGTTTCTTGATTATCACGAAGGCCAAAGCGGCATTTTTTTAGCACAAAGAACACCAAGGAATGCACAAAGGGCACAAAGTTAGACGTTGACGACCTTTGTGTTCTTTGTGCATTCCTTGGTGTTCTTTGTGCCAAAAAAATGTCGCTCTGAGCCTATTTAATGACTCAGTGAACTTCTGTTCGCGGCAAAAAAATGATTCACTCATCCGTACGGAAAGGCGACGCCGGTAGTCCCTCTCGATTGTACAAATTCGCATCAGAAGGGTTATCCGCCCAGGCATACCTGACATACATCGGCTGAGGCACCTGCGCATTGGATACCAGGATCGTCTGATCGGCCTGTATTTCTGCCTTGGCCCACACGAAACGTTTGTCTGCCCCAGCGATGGCGAAACAAGCCAATGGCTCGCCATCTTTGCTGATCATACCCGTTCCGGTGTGTTTGAAATACAAGCGGATTTTATCCCCCTCGATCTGGTAACGTTCGTATTGTGGCCCGGAATGGACGACGTTTTGATTCCCATAAGCAAGTCGTTGCGCAGCCAAAGCCATGCGTATACCCACATCCTTTTTGTTCAGGGGGTGGATGTCGTTCCATTCGCCCAGGTCGATTGCCACTGCCAAGCCCGTATTGGGCACCGCCAATGACTTGAACTGCGCATCGCGCAAAACCGCCCAATTGCTTTCCGAAGGCAGGTAATCGACCTCCATAAAATTGGCCAGTTGCACCGTGATGAAGGGCAAATTCCCTTGTTTCCACTGCTTGCGCCAATCCTGAATCAGGGCGGGCAAAAGTTGGTAATAAGGCTTCGGATTGCCTGTGTTGGATTCTCCCTGGCACCACAAAAAACCTTTGGCAGCGTGGTTGATCAGCGGCGCGGCCATGGCATTGAACAAGGCGCTGGGTTGATTCTGTAAGGTGATACCGCCCGGAGGGGCACCTGCAAAGGGCGGAAATACATCCCCCACTTTGTACGACCAATCCCCCTTGAGGTCAATGTTCTGGCCATTGGCGC
The DNA here is from genome assembly GCA_027486765.1 of Saprospiraceae bacterium. GTDB lineage: Bacteria > Bacteroidota > Bacteroidia > Chitinophagales > Saprospiraceae > Haliscomenobacter. The sequence continues at coordinate 26,723 of JAIXOO010000380.1, read as the reverse complement.
TGAGGAAGTAGGGTTTGTCGGGTACAAAACCACCTTTACCTGCCTGATTGATCACGCGTACCACCAACAGATTTTTGCCCGGCTTGAGCACACCCGCAGGTACATTGTAGCGCCGCGGCGGGTACTGGTAGGTGATGTTGCCCACCGCTTGCCCGTTGACGTAGGCAAAGTCCGCGTCGACAATCCGGCCCAGAAACAACTTGGCAGGTACCCCGCACATGGAGGCAGGCACGTCGATTTCCTTGCGGTACCAAACCACGCCATTCAGGTCTTTGATGCCCTGATCCTCCCAATAGCCGGGCACATTGATGTTGCGCCAGTTTTTGGGCGTGTAGGCGGGATCGAACCATTTGACCGGTTCCAACATGCCTTTGTCCGCGCTTGGACGAGGGATGATCCCCTGCCGCGCCTTGCGGTTGAGGCCATTGACGTAGCTGGTATCCTTGTTTTGCTGGATGGTCGCCAACAAATCGGGAAAGTTTTGCAAACCCGCCTCACTGATCCAGGCTTCGATGGGGGTTCCACCCACACTGGCATTGATCAGGCCGATGGGAACCTTGTACTTGTCGTAGATGGTTTTGGCAAAAAAATAAGACGCTGCCCCAAAACTCATCACATTTTGTGGAGTAGCCACTTCCCATTTTCCACTCGGCAAATCTGCTTGCGGGCCTTGTACGTTGGTCAGGGTCGGGATGAAAAAATTGCGGATGGCTGGATAATTGGCTTGTTCAATATCCGCCATGTAGCGTTCTTTCACCCGCTCCATGGGCAAAACCATGTTGGATTGCCCGGCGCAAATCCACACGTCGCCAAAGTACACATCCCGAACGATCAGTTCATTGCTTCCCTTGAGAGCGAGCTCAAAAGGACCACCTGCGGCCTGCGGGGGCAGGGTGATGCTCCAATTCCCTTGCTGATCGGCTTTGCTGCGGTAGTTTTTGTCCTTAAAGCGGAGGCTGATGTTTTCCTGGGGGGCAGCCCAACCCCAGATTTTCAGGTTTTGCTCCCTTTGCAACACCATGCCATCGCTGATGAGGCGCGGTAAGCGGATTTGAGCAAAACTCAATAGACTCCAACCCAGCAAAAACAGCAGTAGCGTCCACCTACTTGTAGGCATCGATCGTCTGGATGGTTCCATCAGGATTGTACTTCAGCTCGGTTACCTTGACGTTGCGCAGGTGGGTTTTGCCCGAAATTTGTACGTCGTGGTAGAACAGGTACCATTTGCCTTGGTGTTCAATGATCGAGTGGTGGTTGGTCCAGCCTTGCACGGGTTTGAGCACAATGCCCTGGTAAGTGAAAGGGCCATAAGGGTTGTCGCCGATGGCGTAGCACAAATTGTGGGTGTCTCCGGTGGAGTAGGAGAAGTAGTACTTTCCGTTGTATTTGTGCATCCAGGCCGCTTCAAAGAACCGTTTGTCGTTGTTGCTTTCCAGGAAAAGCTTGCCGTCTTTATCCAGAATTTTCACTTCTTTCACTTCTTCGGTGAAGCTCTTCAGATCTGCGCTGAGTTTGGCTACCCGAGGCAAGATGGCGGTCTCGCTGCCTTTGCGCAATGCCCCTTTGGGATCGTACTGGTTGTTGTTCCAGCGTTGCAATTGACCGCCCCAAATGCCGCCAAAGTAGAGGTAAAAACTGCCGTCGTCGTCCTTAAACACGGTAGGGTCAATGCTGTACGCACCTTTGATGGGCTCTGGTTCGGCTTTGAAGGGGCCTTCCGGTTTTTTGCTGGTGGCTACCCCAATGCGGAACACATCCTGTTTGTCCTTGACCGGAAAGTAGAGGTAATACATTCCATCCTTAAAGGTGGCATCGGGTGCCCAAAGTTGGCGGCCAGCCCAGGGAATGTCTTTGATGTCGAGCGCTACCCCGTGGTCGGTCACTTTACCCCCCATTTTTTTCATGGATAAAATGTGGTAGTCGCGCATGGCAAAATGCCCACCGTCATCGTCTTCTTTTACTGCCGCATCGATGTCGTGCGAAGGGTAAATGAAAATGCGCCCTTTGAACACATGTGCAGATGGATCCGCAGTGAAAATGTGGGACACCAAGGGCTGAGAGATGGGTTGTTTGCCATTGCCAGATTGGCCATGAATGCTCACTGCGAAGCACAAGGCTGCCAGGAGCGTGAATGTTCTTTGTTTGTTTGTCATTGTAACTAAAATTAAAAGCAAAAAAATACGGGTTGAAATTAAGTTCTTTTTTGTGTTCTTGAAAAAGAATCTGTAGTTTGATCTGGTTTTTTAAAATTACTGTTATGTTCCTAAGTTTCTTTTATGCACTGCGCAAACACGGCATTCCGGTCAGCTTACATGAATACTTGGCCCTGCTGGAAGCATTGCAAAAAGAAATTGGCACCTATTCCATCGAGGATTTTTATGCCCTGAGCAAAGCCATTTTGGTCAAACAGGAAGCGCATCTCGACCGTTTTGACCTGCTGTTTAGTCAGTTTTTCCGGGGCATCGACAATCTCGCTCAAGCCTTACTGGCCACTGAAATCCCCGCCGATTGGCTGGAAAAACAGTGGCTGCGCAACCTGAGCGATGAAGAAAAAGCTGCCATCGAAAAACTGGGCGGCCTCGACGCCCTGATGGATCGCCTCAAAGAACTCCTGGAACAACAAAAAGAACGCCACCAAAACGGCAATCGCTGGATCGGCACCGGAGGAACTTCTCCCTTTGGTAATCAGGGCTACAACCCGGAAGGGGTGCGTATGGGCAAAGAATCGGCAGGCAACCGCACGGCCATCAAGGTATGGGATGAACGGGCTTTTAAAAACCTCGACGACCGGGTAGAACTCAATACCCGCAACATCAAACTCATCCTCAAACGCTTGCGCATCCTCACCCGGGAAGGTATCCCAACCGAACTGGATTTGGACGGCACCATCCGCAAAACTTCTGAAAATGCGGGTCTGTTGGACATAGCCATGCATCCTTCCAAACAAAACCGGGTTAAGGTGCTCCTCCTCATGGATGTAGGTGGCTCCATGGACGACCACATTGAATTGTGTGAGCAGTTGTTCTCTGCCGCCAAATGGGAGTTCAAACACCTGGAGTTTTATTACTTCCACAACTGCGTATACGAATCAGTGTGGAAGGACAACAAAAGGCGCTTTCGGGAAAAAATTCCTTTGCTGGAATTGATCCACAAATTCAACAGCGACTATAAATTGGTGCTGGTCGGCGACGCAGCCATGTCAACTTACGAGATTTTTTACCGGGGTGGGAGTGTGGAGCACTCCAACGACGAGCCCGGCATCAACTGGCTCAAACGCTTGAGTGACCATTTCAAACACCTGGTCTGGATCAATCCCATCCCTGATTACGAGTGGGATTTTTACGAATCGGTGAATGTGATTCGGGAGTGGTCGGGCAAGCGGATGTTCCCGATGACCGTGCAGGGGCTAACCCAGGCGATGAAGTGTTTGAAGAACCGGAAGTATGTGCACGAGAATAAGGCTTGGGAGGAGTGATAATTAAGTTGCCGAAATCCCCCCATCCCCAACATACCTTGGCTCCATCGCCTCCTCAAACGTATACAACTCCACCAACTGCTTTTTACCCTTCAATTCAAATACCCCTACGCGTTTGGGATGGTATTGCAGCGGTGGCAAATCCAGCAGTTCCAGCAAATTTTTACTCAGCAGCATGCGTACCCGAAACTTGTTGCACACCGCCTGGATGCGCGCCGTGGTGTTCATGGTATCGCCTGAAAAAACAATGTCTTTTTTGATGACGCCAATTTCACCGGTGGTGACCACGCCGCAGTGTATACCAGCCTTGAATTCCGGCGCAACTCCGTATTTGTCCCGATAAAAACCGGAACGTCGCAGCATCAACTCCTGCATGCGAAAAAAACAGCGGATACATTGGGCGTTTTTTAGCCCATCCTGCATGTTCCAGGAAATGACGATCTCATCACCCACGTACTGGTAAATTTCTCCGGCGGTATCCACAATCGGATTGGTGACGTCGCGAAAAAAGTCATTCAGGAAATTAAAAAACTGCACGTGCCCCAATTGCTCGGCAATGGCGGTGGAACCTTTGATGTCGACAAACATAAAAATCCGTTCCTCCTCGCGGGGGCGGTGGTAATGCCCCAGCAACATTTTGATGAGCACGCCCTGGCCGTATTTTTCGTTGACGTGCAGGGCAATCGTGGTGATGAAGGCCACAATGGACCAAAAGATGAGGATCTTGACGTAAAAAGGGCGGTCAAACAAACTGGTGCTGCGCGCCAAAACCTCGGGGTCGAGTCCATTTTGACCGTAACGAATGCTCAATAAAACTCCATGCGTCAATAAAAAAATCCCAAAATTGAGCACTGAAATCACAAAACTGGAAATCAAGAGCGCGAAGCCAAAGGACTTCATCGTAAACCGGTCGCGTAGGAAAAATACCAGAAAACCACCCGAAACAATGCTGGAGAAAAATGCCGAAAGGGTATTGAACAACACAAAGCGCACCACCCCCGTATCACGCACCGACCAGCCCGCCGAGAGCGAGTAGGCACCCAGTGCGTCCAAAGCACCCAATAGGGTCCACCAGATGATGATCCAGAGTAACTGGTTAAGTTTGATACGAAACCTTCTGGTGTATTGCTCTCTCATAAGACTTTTGCGGCGTGGGTGCAAAAATACATAATTTGCGATGCAAGAAATCTTTATTTTTACACCCGCGTATCCACCTGCTTACTTAGTTGTACACCCAAGCAGTTGTTAAAAATAGACCTATGCTTCAGCATCTACTTACGGTTGAAACAGCATTGATTACCCATCGTACTGTTGTCCGGCGTTTTCGTGAAAACGATGGGCAGAATTACTTCAAACTCTTTCAAGACAATCTAGACCAACTCGAAAGTCGTTATCCGCCAGTGGTGAGCCAAATCCCCAACCAGGATAATGTTGAATTTTTTGTCCGGCAAAAACTAGCTGATTGGCTCAATCAAAGCGAATACTGCCTGGGAATTTGGGACAAAGATTCAGCAGTACCCATTGGTTTGGTGCGCATTGCGGACGTTGATTGGACTTTGTCCAAAGCGGAATTGTACCTCTTTTTGGACAAATCGCTCCACCAAAAAGGCATCATGACTGAAGTGATGCAAAAAGTAATTCATTTTGTATTTTACCAATTGCAACTTAATAAATTGACCCTGCGTACCGAAAGTGACAACTTTGCCATGCAACGCCTGGCCCGTAAAGTTGGTTTCTTGCGCGAAGGGGATTTGCGGGCAGAATACCGCCGCGTAAGTGGTGAATGGGTCGATCTAATGATTTTCGGCCTACTTAAATAACGTACTAAGGTTCCAGGGTTCCTGAGTTCCAAAGTTCCAAGGTTCGGTAACCCAACCCTGGAACTTTGGAACCTAGGAACATAGGAACCTTACAAACTCCGAACCATGAATCTGCCATCCGAAGCCATCGTTTTTACCATAAATTCTGCCATTCGTCTGGGGCGAAACATCCAGAAGGCTTATGCGAATAGCATTCGCGCCAAAAGCCTGGTTTTGCCATTGCCCAAATTTGATGGTGCCTTGAACATCCTTTCCGCTGATCGTTTTTTTCAGGCTGAAGGCGACGACAACGGCGCTCAATTTTTAAAACAACTGGATTACCTTGATCTGCTACACCAAAAGAGTCTGACTCAGGGATTGCTCGACACCGAAAAGGAAGAATACCTTGAGTACTACAAGACCTTTTTTCGCATGGTGCGCAATGGCAATGATGAATCCAAAATTCTGGATGGGGGCATCAATACCGCCGATGTAGTCGCCTTGCTCAAAATCCGACAATGGGAAAAAGGCAAGTCCCCACAACCCAGCGCCCTACAATTGGTAGCGGGGAGCCTCGTCGAAATCGGCATTGATTATTTCAACAATGTCCCCGGCGCGCTCAATTTGGAGTCGGCCTACGGGCGGGCACTAAAGCAGTTTTTGGACGGTTTTGACGACATCGACTTTGCCGAAAGTGATGACCTCAAAAAAACTCTGGCCAAAGATATTCTACCCAAACTCTTCATCGGTGCAGCCGAAAGCCTGAGCGAACTGAGCAGTACCGTAGCCAGCGACGAACAATTTCAACTCTTCATCAAAGCCACCGCTAGTGGTATGGCTAAAGACTTGATCGCACGCACGGCCAACAGTGACGCTGCCGATTATCAGGCTACCGTCCGTTGGGGGCAGTTGTTGTTGAGCAGTTTGATCAAAAACGCGGGGCATTATGTATTTTCGGCACCATCCACAGTACTAGGCACTCCCGAGGCCAGTTCTGCCCTGATTCAACAGACGGGTTTGACCTTGTTGAACATCATTTTGGACAAAGATTCCGACAACATCAACCTGCGGAGCGTACTGACCGTTGAGGCCCTGGATCAAATTGTCCGCGCCTCACTCAGTGTTCTGGCCGAATACCCCGAGCTCTTGAGCCACCAACGCGGCGTACAGGAAATTGTAAGTGGAGTAAGTTCTGCCGTAGCGCGTTCGGGCATTCAGCGACCTGACCTTTTGCCGGAAATTCTGCGTCTCGTATTGGAACACACCGCGGGTAACCTTTACCTGGTTTGGGAAATTGAGGAAGACGACGCGCAACACTTATTGGTCAATGCCGTGCAACACATCCTCGGCGTATTGGCTCAACCCTCAAACAATGGCGCCTGGCGGCCCCGTTTGTCTAAAACCCAGATGATCAATCTGGTATCCGACTTGCTGGACGACGTGGTGCAACACCCTACACTGGTCACTGAAAAAATACGGCAAAACTCCTTGCTTGCCGAGGTATTGGCCATCACCTTCCAAGCGCTGGATAAGGTGCCCAAAGAGCAACGCCTGCGTTGGGAGGTCGTTGAAATGCTGCTGGAACTCAACATCCGCGCAGTACTGAAGAGCAAATCCGTGATGGAAACCATCAACTGGGGCTCGGATGATCAAACAACCACCATTCTCAATAAAATCCTTGACCTCATTTTTGCCTCTGTTTTTGACGGCAAAACCACCCTTGGGGTTGAACGAGTCAAACTGCTACAAGAGATTTTTGAATACGCCATGGACGTGGTGGTAGCTGAGTACCCGAATCGATTGGGCCTGGTGGTGGTCAAAATCCTGGTTTCACCCGAAACGGGCATCGATTTCAGTGAAGGTTTCAACCGACCACTGGCCGATGACATTGTTGAGGCAGCGCTGATTCTTTTTACCCAACATCCCAATTTGATTGTGGACGATGTGGCGCTTGAACGCATCATCGGTGGGGTAGCAGAGGCAGTAAGCAAGGCGGGGATTCACCAACCAGGATTGCTCTCGGAAATTGTACGATTGGTCTTGATCAAAACAGCGGATAACATCGAGCTCTTGGTCGAAACCAACCCCGATGATTTGGAATACCTGTTGGTGATTGCGCTGCGTGAAATCTTGCAATCCTTTGGTGCCGAACCGCCTCACGGGCGCTGGAAACCACGTTTTACCCCAGAGCAACTGATCGACCTGACCGAGTTTCTGCTTGATGAAGTTGTACAAAATCCAGCATGGATTACCGATAAAGTACACCAAAATAGCCTCTTGCGCGAAGTGCTGGATATGTCCATGCGCGCGATGCAAAAAGTGCCACCAGGCCAACGCCTCAACGCTCAAACCTTTGAGTATGTGCTGGATATTGTGCTGCGTGGGGTGTCGAGAAGCCGTAAACTATTGGAAAAAATCCGCATCGGCGAGGTAGAAACGGAGGGTGCGATTTTGGAAAAGGTACTCGATTTGGTGCTCAACTGCGTTTTCCCACCTTCCGAAGGTGCAGCGGTGGACAAACCACAACTGCTCATCGATCTGCTGGAATTTGTTTTTGACGTCATTTTGGCTGAAAATCCTGATGCGAAAGGTCTTGCTCTACTGGAGTTGATCTTGTCTAATGCTGCCGGGATTGATTTTTCCAAAGGATTCGACCGGGATCAGGTAGAAGAACTGCTGGAAGCCGCCCAATACGCGATTGGTCAACACCCGGAATTGGTGACTGGAAAACCCAGTTTGGCCGACATCATCGCCGATTGCTCTGCGGCCATTCACTTGCTGAGCATGGATCATCCCAATATTGGCGCAAAGATCCTGAGCATGCTCCTGGAAAACAGCGCCGACAACCTGGAGGCAGTGTTGGATACCCGCAGTCCCAGTCCTAAACACCTGCTGGTGGAGGGCTTGCAGCAAATTGTACTCAGCATTTCCGCCGAACGCAGCAATGGCCGCTGGTCGAGATTGATTTCGGAGGAGCAAATGTTGGAGTTGATCGAATTCGTACAAGAGCAGTCGATAGCAATCCCGGATTTTTTGAAGGACGATTTTGTGTTTCGAGTACTCGATTCCATTTTGGGGGCCATGGATCAAAAATCCCCGCAATGGCGTCCACCTTTTGCCGTCTTGCAAATTTTGATGGAAAACCTACTCATCGTCGCCAATGAACACCGCGAGTTGTTGCGCAAAACCAATTTGCCCGAGCGTAGCGAACAGCCACTGGTTTTGATGTATCTGGTTGAAAAATTGTTGGAGTTGCTTTTCCGGCAAGATAAAAATACGCATCGCACCATTACCCAACTACCTACTTTGGATGTGGTGATCGACTTTTTCCTGACCACCCTCGAAGAATGGGACATCAACGAGCATGCGGTGGACAAAGCAGCCAGTAAGTTGCAATTCCACCTCGACCGCTATACCGTCGGGGATATTTCACTGGAAGATTTATTGGACGAATTGAGTCCTGATGAAGACTTTTAATCAACACTGGGTATTTTACTCGGAGGACATGAATTGCCCCTGGCCTTAGCCTGGGGCAATTCATGTCCTCCGAGCAGAATGACCAGTGGCGTGGCCGCAGCTAGTATTCCAACTGATAGGTAAGGATTTGCAAACCCTGGTCATAGGCGTTTTGCTCAATAAGCTTGGGCTGCACCGCTTTGGTTGAATGCCCAAAAAGGCGTACGCCTTGCCCCAGGATCAATGGATTTAACTTGATTTTTAAAATGTCGATCAGTTCGTGATCCAACATCCAACCAGCAAATAAACCGCCACCGCAGAGGTAGATGTCGCCACCGGGGCTTTGCTTCAGGTTTTGAATAAAAGCTACCTCTAATGGTTGGATATGCACATTGGGTGCGGGATCATGCAGCACCAAACTGTTGGAAAAAATGTAGTGCTGCATGTGTGGATAAGGTGCCTGACCGGGTTGCATACCGAATTTGTAACCAAATTCATAGGTGTTTCGCCCCATGATGGCTACTTCAAAAGTTTGAAGGTCTTGAAAATACTGCTCCACCCCAGTTCCACTGGTCACAAAACCATCAATGGATTCATTGGGTCCGGCAATGTAGCCATCAAGGGAGGTCGCAACGTAATAAACGATTTTTCGCATAGGCTTGCTTAAAGTTTGCTGAGTTAACCGCAGTAAAGTGCAGAGAGTTCCGATGTCTATCCAAAGGATCAAACATACCAACTTTTCTGACGCCATCTCCAACGCCGTACTTACTCCCCGAAAATTCCAAACTTTCGGGGAGTTTCAAGCAAAGCCCGCATTCTATATTCAATGCAACACAACTATCTCTTCCAAGCTTCCGCCACCTGCTTCTGTACACCCAGGCCATCAATGCCCAATTCGACCACATCTCCCGCTTTAAGATAACGCGGAGGCTTGAAGCCCAAACCTACGCCAAATGGCGTGCCAGTAGAAATCACATCTCCCGGCAACAAAGTCATAAACTGACTCAGGTAGTGGATCAGGAAAGGGATCTTGAAAACCAGATCGTCGGTATTGGAGTCCTGCAACATTTCGCCATTGACTGACAGCCAGAGCCGCAAGTTATGGGGGTCGCCTAATTCATCCGGCGTGACGAGGTATGGCCCCAATGGCGCAAAGGTATCCGCACTTTTTCCCTTGACCCATTGGCCCGAGCGCTCCAATTGGAACTCCCGCTCCGAGTAGTCGTTGTGCAACACATACCCTGCTACATGATCCATGGCATCAGCCTCTTCCACGTAGCTGGCTTTTTTGCCAATCACCACCGCCAACTCCACTTCCCAGTCGGTTTTTTCGGAATTTTTGGGGATGATCAGCTTGTCGTACGGCCCACAAATGGCGGAAGTAGCTTTAAAAAACACTACTGGTTCAGTGGGTACGGCCATGCCGGATTCAGCGGCGTGTTTGGCGTAGTTCAAGCCGATACAAATGAGTTTGGAGGGGCGACCTACACAGGGCCCTAGGCGCTCGGTGTCAGAAATACTGGGGCATTTGGCTGCATTGGCAGCCAGCCAGGCAGCTAGTTCAGCGATTTTGCCACTAGCAAAAAAGCGCTCGTCAAAGTCTGCGGTGAACGCGGATACGTCGATGCGACGACCATCCGGGAGTTGGACACCCGGTTTTTCGGATTCAGGGGCGCCGAAGCGGATTAACTTCATGTTTTTTGTTATAGGCCACGACTGGATCGTGGGCTGGTTCTCCCACGGCTAAAGCCATGGGTTGAATCTGTTTATCATAGCCTCCCACGAATGAATTCGTGGGGTGGCTTACCACGGCTAAAGCCATGGGGTGATGCGGTTTTTCATAGCCTCCCACGAATGAATTCGTGGGGTGGCTGCTTTGGTTTGACGACAAAAAAGGGGGCTGACCCTTAGTTGTTCAGGCGAGTGAAACCACCATCGAGGGGGTAATCACAACCGGTGATGAAACCTGCTTCTTCGGAGCAAAGGTATAGCGCCAGATAGGCCACCTCACTTGGTTTGGCCATGCGCCCGATGGGTTGGGTTTTGGCCAATTTATCGAACATTTCAGCTTCCTGGCCGGGATAATTTTTGCTCAAAAAACCATCCACGAAGGGCGTATGCACCCGGGCGGGTGAGATGCAGTTGCAGCGAATGTTTTGCTTGAGGTAATCTTTGGCAGTAGCCAGGGTCATGCTGAGTACTGCACCTTTGGCTGTGCTGTAAGCCAACCTGTCGGGGATGCCGATGGTGGCAGCGATGGAGGCCATGTTGAGGATTACCCCGCCGCCTTTGGCTTTCATCAGGGGAATGGCCGCATGCAGGCAGTTGTATACCCCCTTGACGTTGATGTTCATCACGCGGTCAAAATCGGCTTCACTGGTGTTTTCCGCGTTGCCAATGTGGGCAATCCCGGCGTTGTTGACCAGAATATCGAGTGCTCCAATTTCTTGGAAAACAGCTTTGACCTGCGGCTGATTGCTGACGTCGCAGGCATAAGCGCTGGCCTTTCCTCCTTGGTCCAGAATACTTTGTACTGCTGCTTGTGCAGTAGCTTCATTCAAGTCCAGGATGTACACTTCTGCGCCCTGCTGGGCAAATACCTGGGCAATTGCCAGCCCGATCCCGCTCCCGGCTCCAGTGATGGCCGCCTTTTTGTTGTGTAGGGAAAAAAGCATGAAATCATATTTGAAGGTTCCAGGGTTCCAAAGTTCGGGGTTCCAGGGCTCGGCAATGTGACCAAACCCTGGAACCCCATTGGAACTCTGGAACCGCTTAAAACCCTTCCTCCTCCATCCGTCCCGTCAATTGTCGCACAATCTTGAACTGGTTTAAAAATTCCTTCGCGATCACCCGAATGATGGTATAGGCAGGAATCGCCAGAACGATGCCCAAAATGCCACCCACCTGGGCACCAATCAAGATCATGATGAAAATTTCCAAAGGGTGTGCCAAGACACTTTTGGAGAAGATATAAGGTTGAATAAAATTACTATCGAGAATTTGTACGACCTGGAAGACCACAAATACTTTGATGAGCATTGGCCCAAGTACGTGGTAAAAATCTACCCCCAAATTGGAAGAGATCGTGATAAAAACCCCAAATGCCGCACCAATGATGGGACCAATGTAAGGGATGACGTTCATCAAAGCACCAAACAAGGCAATGAGCAAGGCATTTTTAATACCCAACATAAACAAGCCCAGCCATAGCAAAAACCAAAAAATGAGCAACTGAATGATCAAGCCACTAAAATAGCGGGTGAGCAAGGCAATGGTATCTTTGATGGTTTCGCGGGCGGGCCCTTCATGTTTTTCCGGCACGAGGGCCAGGATGAAATTGACGAACAATTTGCGCTCCTGTAAAAAGAAGAAGGTGATGAACACCACCGAGGCTACATTGACAATGATGCTGCCGATTGCCCCAATCACCGAAGCGACCACAGTGCCCAGTTTGCTCGGGTCAAACCAGCCGGCTAAACTTTTTTTAACCAGTTCTTCCAGGGTGTTTTCAGGCAACTTGATGCCGTACTCCCCCAGCCAGAGCCCCACATTGTGATAGGGTTCCTCTAGTGCCGTGGCAATCGACTTGTAATCTACACTGGCTAGATTGCTGGCTTGTTTGAGAATGGAGGGGATGAAAATCGCTACCAAAGCCCCAAAAAACAGAAAGAAAGTGAGCAGGGTCAGGATCGACGCTGCACTCGGCCCTGGTCTCAATCGGCCAATCCTACGGGTGATGAACCACTTGTAAATGGGTTGCCCTACCAGGGAAAGCACCCAGGCCGAAACGACATAAGAAATGATGGTGCTGAAATAATAAACAATTACCCCAACGACTACCGTGGTCAGGCCAATGATGATGTAACGACTCCAGGTTTGGGCGGTCATGTGCGAAAGGTTGAGTACAGGAAACAGGTGTTGGGGTAAATTTAGGGGATTTTTGGGAAAAGTTGTTTCCTGTTACCGTTTTGCAGGCTACTTTATTTATTACTTCCGCAACAAACGTACCTCCCGCTTCAGTTCCTGAATTTCTTGTTCTTGCTCGCTCAGCTGCTCTCTCAATTCTTCATTTTCCGCTCTGAGCTCTTCTATTTGTCTGCTTAGGTTGCTACTGCCCCCGAATAAGCCGCCACCGCCGCGAGTATCGTCATTTGTTCCTTCGGCGCTTTCAGTGGTTTCACTGCGGTTGAACAAACTTTTGATTTTTTCGATGCCATCCTCCCCATTGTAATAAGAAGCTCCGATATAGGCCAAAGGGGCCACAATGATCATTATCAGAAAAAATCTTGCAAATCCAGTTGTTTTCACTTTTCCAGCCATGATGATTTAATTTTCCACAAAAATAACGCTTCTCAAGTCCAATGCACATTCCAATCTACTGACGTAGGGAAATTCTGGATAAAAATCGAATATCTTTGCAAAAGCCAAACTACAAAGCACCAATGGAGCCATTATCCCACCGTACCCGCGCCCAGGAGTCCCGCGCCGCCGTTCAACGTTTGTACATCGCCATGCGCCACTTGTTTATTCGTGGTAGTTACAAGCCGCTCGGATTGTCAGGAGACGCCATGATCGAAGCCCTCAAAACCCTGGAACCGGAGATTTACGGTGCGATCAATGATCCTGAGCGGGTAGAACTCAACGGCTTGCTTTACGTATTCCAACGCCTGCCCCGGGGCATCGAAGAATGCCGCTACGTGCGTCTGATCACCCGCGAAGGTTACGAAGATTCTGGCTTCCCCCCCCTGATTCCTCCCCGCCGCAAGCGCAATTGTTACCGCATCGACGCCGAGCAGATGTTTGTCGAAATGACCCGTGGCCGCAGCGACATCTACGACATCATGACCCACCTGACCTTCATGTACATCGAAGCGGAAAAAATTCGACGCAACAGCGAGGATCACAAAGACCGTAAACGCCGGGAATGGGCCATGCTGGAAGCATTGGTAGAAAAAGAAATCAATGGCGAAGCCCTCGACGAGGAAGTGGCTTATACCTACCTGAGTGTGCTCCTAGGACGCACCTACCAGGAAACCCATGAAGCAGCCCGCAAGTTTGCTGCCGACTCGAACGCCAATAGCCTTTTTCACATCACTTATTGGTTGGGTCGCCTGGCTACGGAAGAACATTGGAACAACCTGGATCGCGAGATCAGTTTTTCAGCAGCATTGCGGGAAAAAATTGGCCACCATGTACTCGGCGAAATCTGGGCCGCCAACATCAAGAATTTCCTTCATGACAACGACCTCGAAACCCGCCCCCTCCACATCATCAGCGCCAACATGCATAGCGTGATGAACTGCCTGTACGCCCCTGCCGCTCTGAAAGGCATGAGCAACGCCACCAGACTTGAAGACATGGCGCGAGAGCTCAGCGTGGAAGGCAACTCCGAGCTACGCAAAAAAGTGCGCAAACTGGCCCTGCAAAATGGCATGTACGAACTGGACGACCACAGCGGAACCAATATTCCGGCGCAAATATTTGACCTCTGCAAAATTGACCCTAGCACACTTTCACCCGAAATCACCTGGAACCAGGACTATGTACAACAGGAAAAACCCATCCTTTTTGTGATGGACTACGCCTTTGGGGAGCAAGCTTTTGAGACTTTTGATGAGTTGTTCAAACCCTACGAAAATGAACTGGGCCGACTCGTGTTGCCTGTAAAGTCCATTGGCATCATGGGCAAAGCGGGGATTCTGGAGGGTGGCAAGGGTGACCTGATGGTGCCTACAGCCCACGTATTTGAAGGAACTGCGGACAATTACCCCATCGATAACGATTTGACCATCGAAGATTTTGCGGGCCAGGGTTTAGAAGTATTTGCCGGGCCAATGATCACCGTATTGGGTACCAGCCTGCAAAACAAAGACATCCTACATTATTTCCTGGAATCGTCCTGGAAGGCCATTGGCCTGGAAATGGAAGGTGCCCATTACCAAAAAGCCATTCAGGCGCACGCCCGTATCCGCAACAACATCCCAACCGATGTGGTGCTGCGTTATGCCTATTACGCTTCGGATAATCCACTGGAAACGGGCAGTACCTTGGCTTCGGGCAGTCTGGGCCTGGATGGCGTGAAACCTACTTATTTGATTTCGATTAAGTTGCTGAATAAAATTGTGGGTGGTGTATAAAACTTCTAGTAGTGGGGCAAAATGAGCCCGTATTTTTTTATCGCACACTAGAAATTCCTTTTCACATTTTGTCTCCGGTACTCGCTTGGCGTCAGGCCTTCCTGTTTTTTAAACTGCAAGCTGAAATGAGTCAGGTTGTTGAAGCCAGATTGATATGCGGCGGCGGATACACTCAGCAGGGGGTCTTGCAACAACGCTTTGGCCTGCGCGATCCTTTCCTGCAAAATAAAATCGAGGGGCGAAACGCCCAGTTCCTGCTTGAAACTGCGGAAAAAATGTGGCTTGCTCATACAGGCCAGATTCGCCAATTGTTGCACCGTGATGGCTTCATTGAGGTGTTGGCGAATGTACACGATTACTGCTGCAAAACGATGCCGGTTCTGGAGCGGTTCACTTTGTTCCAAAAGCCAGGTTCTGGCCTGGGTTTGCAACAAACGCACCAGCAATTCCTGGAGGGTAATGTCTGCCAGGACGTCCTTGTACAAATGGGTTTCAAAAGGCAAACGCAGAAGCCGTTGTACCGTATCTGCCAATTCCTGGGTATTTGTGATGTGGTAATGCGCCCAATCTTCTTTCCAGGGCCCACTTTCTTCCAGGCGTGGGTACCGTTCATTGAGCAAACAGAGGGTATCCTTAATTTTTTGTTTGTCGATTTCCAAAGCGATGCATTGGGTGGGGTTTTCCTGACTCGCCTCCGGGAAATCAATCAGCATGGGAGCACTTTCGGGCAAAACAAAGGACTCACCGGGTAGGTATTCCACCATCCGCGTAGGCTGGCTGTCGTGTACCATTTTTTTACCCCGCAACATGGCCGTAAATACCACCCCACGAAAATTGAGTAGCACCCGCTCACTGCGCTCATGGGTTTCAAAAATATTCAGCTCGCAGTTGTTGAAATTGAATGCCGTGCGGTTTTCCACCAATGTTTTGAGTTGCCGCTCAGGGGTGAGGGGCAGAGGTGAAATGGTCTTGCCAGGTTGAAGGACTTTGGTCATGTTCCGCATGCATTTAAGTACCCGATCGCAATTAATCAATGTTATTTGAAAGGTAAATTTCAACCCATACTTCGTTAAAAAGCCTCGCCGTAGCCCTGCTATGGCTACGTTTTTTGCCTCGTCTGGATTAAAATTTCCGCTTTCAAATAAACATCATTAATTGCGATCGGGTACTTTTCCAAAAATACAACAAAAATTTATAAATCAATGCTTTGCCCGCCGCTTAAGCACAGAATGCTACGATCCTGATAACAAACGCTACGATCCATAAAACGAAGCAAATATCCCGAATATAATTTTGCCATCAGAATACATCACCTAACATTTTTTCAAGAAAAATCAGATCGAAGATGGAAACGATGGAAGCGCCACGGACAATTTTGAAACGTCCTACTTTTAAAGCCCGGTACGATAACTTCATCGGTGGGCAATGGATGGCACCTACCCAAGGTAAATATTTTGACAACCTGTCGCCGATCGACGGCAAAACTTTCACTCAAGCGGCTCGCTCTACCGCCGAAGACGTTGAGTTGGCCCTGGATGCCGCCCATGCCGCCTTCAAAACCTGGTCCAAAACCTCGGTAACCCAACGCAGCAACCTCTTGTTGAAGATTGCCGACATCATGGAGCAAAACCTGGATTACCTGGCTCGGGTAGAAACCATCGACAATGGCAAACCCGTTCGCGAAACCCTGAACGCCGACATCCCGCTCTGCATCGACCATTTCCGCTACTTTGCCGGCGTGATCCGTGCCGATGAAGGGAGTGTAGCCGAATTGGACGAAAATACAGTATCCATCAGCTTGCACGAACCTCTCGGGGTAGTGGGACAAATTATCCCCTGGAACTTTCCCTTGCTGATGGCTTCCTGGAAACTGGCCCCTGCCCTGGCCGCAGGTTGTACCGTGGTACTCAAACCCGCCGAACAAACGCCCACCAGCATCATGTGCCTGATGGAGTTGCTGCAAGAAGTGCTGCCCGCCGGGGTGATCAATGTGGTAACTGGCTTTGGGCTGGAAGCGGGCAAACCCCTGGCTTCTTCACCAAGAGTGGCTAAAGTTGCCTTTACGGGTGAAACGTCTACCGGAAAATTGATCCTGCAATACGCTGCCGAAAACATCATTCCCGTTACGATGGAACTAGGCGGCAAGTCGCCCAACATCTTCTTCCCCAGCGTGATGGATGCCGACGATGAGTTTTTGGACAAAGCCATTGAGGGCGCCGTATTGTTTGCCTTCAACCAAGGTGAGGTTTGTACCTGCCCCTCGCGTATTCTGGTCCACGAATCCATTTTTGACGCATTCATCGAGAGGGTTACCGAACGGGTCGACCAGATCAAAATTGGCCACCCACTTGACCCCGAAACCATGCTGGGGGCTCAGGCTTCCAACGATCAGTACGAAAAAATCCTGAGCTACATCAACATTGGCGTAGAAGAAGGTGCGGAAGTGCTGATTGGGGGGGAGGCGCATTGCCAAAACAGCGGTTTGGAAAATGGCTACTACATCAAACCAACCGTACTGAAAGGCAACAACAAAATGCGGGTATTCCAGGAAGAGATTTTTGGCCCGGTGGTCTGTGTGACCACCTTCAAAACCACCGAAGAAGCCATCGCCATTGCCAATGATACCCTTTATGGCCTTGGTGCCGGAGTCTGGACGCGTGATGCCCACGAGTTGTATGCAGTACCTCGCGCTATCGAAGCAGGCCGGGTATGGGTCAATTGTTACCATGCTTATCCCGCGCACGCGCCATTTGGTGGCTACAAAAAATCCGGCTTTGGCCGCGAAACCCATAAGATGATGCTCGGGCACTACCGCCAAACGAAGAACATGCTGATTTCTTACAATAAGAATAAGCTGGGATTTTTCTAATGGAACGGAAATGAAAAGGGTGTTCATTCTGCCAAAACGGTAGTTAAAAAACTCGTGAATGAATGATTTAACGAACTTACCTTCTGGCAAAATGAACACTTTTTTTATCGCCTCTTGGAGGTTATTGCTTGAGGTGATGTTCAGCCTTCAAAGTGTCGACCGCATCTTGCTTACTAGGCTGTTGACTCATCAGTGATTTTTGCAGCCTTTTTGATCTTTGAATGCTGTTATTGACAATGTAGATTACTACAGGAAGGCTCAATAATATGCCGATTAAAAACGACTTGCCTAACCTCAAAAACAAGTTATACAGGACTTTCTCTTCCATAAGTTTGGTTTTACAACAATTTATGATGTTTAAACAAGCTTTCTTTTTCTTGCCCAGAAGACTTTTTGATATGCCAACTTCGATCGAAAAAATAAGCATTTTATTTTCCAGGAAGATAAAAAAGACTAAGTTTATATCATAAATGTTGGTTTTAAGTCAAGAAATTGATTGCTCTTGATCAAATCATTCATTACATGCTGCAAGGCATTGTGCGTTCTCAATATCGCACGCAGTCATTTGATTATCATAAACAAATGCTGCGAATACAGCGCCTGCCCACGCACCAACGATAGCTCCAGCACTTGCCCCAGCAGTTGGTGCGCCAAAATAAGCTCCTCCAAGGCCTCCAAGAACAGCACCCGCGGTTCCTCCAGTCACTGCATAATCTACAAAATTATACGCAAAATCAAGTGTGGCGGCACCTTGACAGTTATAAAATTTATCCTGGCATGAAGAACGACAATCCGCGGTTCTTAGTACCGTTACTTTTTTCTGCGCAAGTTTATGCTCAACAATAACTTGGGATATTGCTGAACGAACTTTGTCAGGATTGGACAGCAACGCTTCGGAATATCGTTGGCGGAGCTTTTCACCAGTTGATTTACTACTTTCTAGCAAGTTGTTTAATGGCTCTAAAGACGAAAACCCCGAAAGCCTCAAACCTTCCTCTAACTCGTTCTGAGAAATTGGTTGCTGATTTTTGTGACTATTCTGTAGTAATTGGTAAAACTCCTTGAACCTCGGAGTTCCTACTTGGGAGTGGCTATATGCCTCTTGACCAACTTTTACGATGGTGGTAATGAGTTGTACAAAATCTTTGTCTTGGGCTAGAATTTTTTCATCTGTGATTAAAGTTTGCTCTGACTTATCACACGCATTAAAAGCCAAAAAGCTCAAGACGATAAACAAGGTCAATCGGAAAATCTTTTGCATAAATTTAAGAATTTAAGTCAAAAAAAGTACCCTACTTCTTGTCCAGACGGTTTCGGAACTCCCGCCAACACCACAGTACGAATTGCGCACATCGTACCGTAGTGGCTATTTTTTTCAATGGGCGCCCCCAGTTGGTGTAGATTTCAGGGCTTTTTATTTCTGCCTGATTTCTGATGTAAAATTACAAGCACCAGAGGCCCCAATCAAGGCACTTTTACACGCCCATGACCACCCCAAGTTTTCACTTTTACACTAAAACCCTCGTTTTTGACCACCCCAAATTTTTAAAACTGCGCAGCTAAGGCTTCGGAAATATCAATCTATTTTTATTTTAATTAATTGAAAGTCAGCTTATTGAATTTTAACCTAGCCTTTTTTACCATGTAGGAGTACACATACTGTTCTCAGATTATTGCCTCACTCAGCATCTGGAAATCCACTTAGCCAATTTGTTTTTAAAGCACTTTTCACCTATGTTTGTAATAATGTTCCTTTAGCTAAAGCGTCAAGAAAAGCTGCGAAAAAGAAAAAATGACCCAACCCGAAAATCAACCCAAACACATCATCCTCATTGGTGCAGGCATCATGAGTGCTACCCTGGGCGTACTGCTGAAAGAACTCAACCCCCGCTACCGCATCAGCATCTACGAACGCCTGGATGAAATTGCCGCCGAAAGCTCCGACGCGTGGAACAATGCGGGCACTGGCCACTCCGCTTTTTGTGAACTCAATTATACCCCGGAAACCGAATCTGGAGGAGTCGACATCAAAAAAGCCGTCAAAATTGCCAGCTCTTTCGAAATCTCCAAAGCCTTCTGGGCCTATCTCGTCAAAGCCGGATATTTCGCCAATCCCGAAGCGTTCATCAACAATATCCCCCACATCAGTTTTGTATGGGGTGAAGAAAATGTGGATTTTTTGAAAGCCCGTTTTGAGGCGCTGCAAGCCCATCCACTGTTCAAAGGAATGGAATACAGCGAAGATCAGGAGGTCTTGAATACCTGGATGCCCCTCGTTATGGATGGCCGCGAGTCGGAGGAAAAAGTGGCGGCCACCAAGGTGGACATTGGCACCGACATCAATTTTGGCAACCTGGCCCGGGTCTTGTTCCAACACTTGTGCAGTTTGCCCCATGTGGAAATGCACCTGATGCACGAGGTACGCGACTTGGAAAAGCAGGAGAATGGTCAGTGGGAACTGGAGCTCAAAAACTTGCTCACCAAAGAAAAGAGCAAAGTCGCCGCTGACTTTGTGTTCATCGGCGCAGGTGGTGGCGCTTTGCCCCTCCTGGAAAAATCGGACATTGAAGAAGGCCGTGGTTACGGAGGATTCCCGGTCAGCGGCCAATGGTTGGTTTGCAACAATGAGGCTGTGATCCAGCAACACAACGTGAAAGTGTATGGCAAAGCTTCGGTGGGGGCTCCCCCCATGTCAGTGCCTCATTTGGACACCCGGTTGATCGATGGAAAAAAAGCGCTGTTGTTTGGCCCTTTTGCGGGTTTTTCCACCAAATTCCTCAAAAACGGCTCTTTTTTTGACCTGCCTTTATCGATCGAGCTCGACAACATCATTCCGATGTTGAGCGCAGGTTGGCACAATTTATCGCTGACGCGTTACTTGATCCAACAAGCCACCTTATCGCACGAAGATAGGGTAGAGGCGCTGCGGGAATATTTCCCTGCTGCCCAGGCAGAAGATTGGGAATTGGCCATTGCCGGCCAGCGGGTGCAAGTCATCAAAAAAGACGAAGAGGAGGGGGGCGTACTCGAGTTTGGTACCGAGATCATCCATGCTGCGGATGGTAGCATCGCAGCTCTGTTGGGTGCTTCACCGGGTGCTTCTACCTCGGTTGCGATTATGTTGGAGCTGTTGGAAAAATGTTTCACCTCAGAAATGCAATCTAAAGGATGGAAGAAAAAATTGAAGCTGATGATTCCACTTTATACCAAACCCTTTAAAGGCAAGGAAAAAGAGTGGCTGGATTGGCGACGCTACAACAATGGCGTTCTGCATTTGAGCGACTGATATCGTGGGGCAAGAATAAGTGCTCATTTTTCTTGAGCGAAAGAATTAGATAAAGCACTTGAAATGAATCATTTACTTGTCTAATCCTTTCACAAAGTGAGTACTTTTTTTTTTATCGCCCCTAAGGCTGAATTTCCTGTTTTTTGACGTCCACGGCCGTTTTAGGGTAAAACCACCGGCTCATTTTTTTACCCCAAAAAAACGTCAAAGCCCCCACCGCTAAATTGGCCACACCCAGCAGGCTTTCAAAGGGTTTGTCAATCAGCAGAAACACCAGCATCCAGAGGCTGATGGCCAAAAAAATCAGCTGCAACCAGGGGAAAACCGGACTGCGGTAGCCTTTCAAATGGGGGTATTTGTAGCGCAAAATGAACACCCCGGCAATCGTCAAAGTGTTGAACAACTGCAAAATAAACCCACTGTACAACAACAACTGCTCAAAAGTACCCGTCATGATCAAACCCAGGCTGATGATGGCCTGAAACCAGATGGCGCGTACGGGAATGCCATTCTTATTTTGAGTTCGGAAAAACTTCCAATTGTCGTGATCTTGTGCCATTGAACTGGTGATCCGTGGTCCCACCCAGACCATGGCACTCAAGCTGGAAGCCAGGAGCAGCGCAATGATGACACTGAACCAGTTGCCAATGCTTGGCCCAAACATCGACTCCGCAGCCAAATGCCCAACCTCTACCCTTTGCATCAAAACCTCCAGCGGTACTTGCCGCAAAAACGACAATTGCAACAGCACATACAGCACACTCACTACTGCCGCTCCGCCAATTAGGGCGCGGGGTAAATTTTTAACTGGATTACGGATTTCTTCAACAATGTACGCCGCTGCATTCCAACCTGAATAGGAATAGTTGACAAAAACCAGGGCTACCGCAAAAGCGCTAGAACTCCATTTCCAGGGCTCGGCGGATACCGATTGCCAGGAATCCTTAGCAGCCGGGGGCAAATACCAACCCGCTACAATCAGTAATATGATGAGGAGCACTTTGAGAATGGTCAAGCCATTTTGGATCAAACTACTCTGTCGAATGCTGAACGAATGGACCAGTGACAAAACCAGAATGGAAGCAAAAGCAATCAAGGTGGGGTCTTGGTGGATAAACGGAGTCATGTAAAAACCCATCGCCATTGCGGTCAGCGCAATCGAGGCCCCAAAACCCACTGTTACTGAAATCCAACCAGAGAGATAACCCAAAAAGGGATGATAAAGGGTGCTGAGGTAATGATACTCGCCACCTGAACGTCGCAAATGGGTACCCAGTTCGGCGTAAGCAAAGGCACCCAACAATGCATTCAAGCCACCCACTGCCCATAGGGCCAAAATGGCGTAGCGATTCTGTACAATCTCCACCTGGAAACCCAAGCTAGTGAACACGCCCGTTCCCACCATATTGGCTACAACCACGGCAGCAGCACTGCCCCAGCCAATTTTTTGCGGTTTCGTCATTGTATTGATGCTCACGTTCATGGGTTTTCCAATAGTATGTACTATCCACCCCAACTGGGGTTAGGTATAAAATAACAAAACTAGTCCTTTTGGTGAGGATCAAAAGAAGAATAACATTTTCTTAAGATATGGAGGTCGTGTAGCTTACTACCCTAGGTTAGCAATCTTGATCAAAAACAGGACATAAATAAAAAGAAACAGGACGCCTTCCCAGCGGGAGATACGTTTGTCTTGAGTAAGGAGATAAAAAAACAGGCCACTACCGAGCATTACCGGGAGTGAAAATGCCAATAGATCGGTAGGAACATGAATAGGCCCTACCCAGGAAGCCACCGCAGGAATGATCAAGGTATTAAAAATACAGGAACCCAAGACATTGCCGATGGCCATTTCGGCATTGCCGCGGCGGATCGCCGAAATATTGACCGCTAACTCGGGTAGGGTAGTCCCAATCGACAAAACGGTGAGCGCAATCACCGAGGGGGGGATTTGTAGCCCTTCGGCAATGGCACTGATGGAAGAAACAGTATAATTGGCACCAAAATAGATGCCTACACCCGATCCAAGCAGGATCATAATAGCTTTGGTTGGAAAAGTAGTCTTGAGCTCTGCTTGGCGAATTTCTGCGCTATCGTTGATTTTTTCCTCTGGTTTTATCAGATAGATACTGTATGAAATAAACGCAAAAAGCCCAATCAATGCCTCCAGCCATTTGATTTCACCGTCATAAACCATCATTGTAAGGAGAAAAAATGCACCCAATAGGTAATGCAAATGCACAAAGATGTAACCATGGGAAAGCACAATATCCTTGCGGTTGAGGTAAGCGACAATGCCGGTGATGAGCAAAATATTGGAAATATTGGCTCCCATGATGTTGCCAGGCAGGATTTCCGAAACGCCCTTGGCTACCGAAATGGTGCCTGAAACCAACTCTGGCAGAGAGGTGCCAATGC
Source organism: Saprospiraceae bacterium (assembly GCA_027486765.1). Taxonomy (GTDB): domain Bacteria; phylum Bacteroidota; class Bacteroidia; order Chitinophagales; family Saprospiraceae; genus Haliscomenobacter. The sequence goes on along the minus strand of JAIXOO010000380.1, from coordinate 3,283 downwards.
CTACAATAAAAACACCAATGATAAAAGCGGGCAATTTAAAATACAACCCAATCTCTTCGGCAGCAGTTGTGAAATAACGGGCTGCGAATAAAAGCCCGCTCAGGGCGGCGGCAAAAATCAAAAATTGCACCAGCATAATCAGTCAAATTTTGCACGAGAGCATGTCTAATTTTTTTGGTTTTAGACATGCTCTTCGAGCGATAACTATTGCTGCTTTAAATCAAAAATTTTATCCATCACCAGCCACTTCTCCCCCGGTTTTGCCATGGGCAGCGCCTGCTGATATTTCCACATCAAGGTTTCCCACTCCTGGACTTTGGGGTTGGCGGCATCCATCGCAGCTTTGTGCGCAAAAGTGAAGGCATCGGTCGCTTCCAAAATCATAAACAGCCGGTTGCTGATCCGATAAATTTCCAGATCAGTGACTCCGGCATCCAGGATGCTGGCCTTGATTTCAGGCCAGATCTTTTCGTGGTATTTTTCGTATTCGGCGATGAGCGCCGGGTCATCTACGAGATCCAGCGCCAGGCAAAATCTTTGCACGTTTAAAGAATTATGAGTGATGAATTATGAATGATGAGTGATGAATGATGAGTGATGCTATCGCAGCTTTTTTGACGATGACTTTGTCTAAGTTCCTGCGGTAGCATCATTCATCACTAATCATTCATCACTCATTTACAACCTTATAGCCTCTCGCTCCGTACCAAGCCACCACCAATAGGCAGAGCAAAGGAACGATATAAGCCAATTTAATGGTAGACTGATCAGAGATCCAGCCCATCAGCAATGGCGCAAAGGCACCACCCACGATGGACATCACCACCAGCGAAGAACCCAATTCGGTATCTTCCTTCAGGTCTTGAATGGCCAGTGAAAAGATGGTCGGAAACATGATCGATTCAAAAAACGGCACCAAAATAATCGCCCAAACCGCAATGGTTGAACCAGTGACCATGGCCACGCCCAACAACCCAGCTGAAGCCAACGAATAAATGAACAACAAACGATTGGGGGCAATGAATCGCGTCAGGACGGTGCCCACAAAACGCCCCAACATGAAGCCCAGCATGGCCATACTCAGCCAAAAAGCAGCTTCTTTCTCTGGAATATCACTGGAAAATTTAGCAAAGCGGATGAAAAAACTGGTTACACACACCTGTGCACCTACGTAAAAAAACTGGGCAATCACCCCATTGCGCAAGTGAGCATGGCGCAATGCGTGGAGCAAGCTGCGCTTTTCTTGGGTGCCCGATTCTTTTATCCCTGGCTCGGGCGTACGAATGAAGACGAACAAGACCGCTACCAACAGAACGACCAAGCCAATGATCAGATAGGGTATCCGCACCGTATTGGCCTCACTTTGCATGTAAGCATTGAGTTGCTCGACCGACATGGCGCTTTGTTCACTTTGGGAGAGTTCGATCCCACTCAAAATGAACTGTCCACCCAGGATCGGTGCGACAAAAGCACCTAAACCATTGAAGGATTGACTAAGGTTCAAACGGGTCGTTGCACCTTCGGGTTTACCCAGCAGGGTGACGTAAGGATTGGCCACCGTTTCCAAAAAGGTACAACCCGAAGCGATGATGAACAGCGCTCCCAAAAAGAAGATGTACATCCGGGAGTTGGCTGCCGGGATAAACAAAAAGGCGCCAATCGCGTACAGCACCAAACCAATGATGATGCCACGTCGGAAGCCATATTTTTTCATCACGATCCCGGCAGGAATGGCCATAATGAAATACCCCAGATAAACGGCGGAGTCAATCAATGCCGATTGCATATCGGTCAGTTGACAAGCTTTTTTCAGGTGGGGAATCAGGATGGGCTCCAGGTTGTGCACGAAGGCCCACAAAAAGAAGAGGCTGGTTACCAGCACAAAGGATAGGGTGTAAGAGGCGATTTTGTTTGTCATAGCAGAAAAAAGAATGATGAGTGATGAATGATAAGTGATGAATGGGGAGCTATGACGTAGATTCATCATTCATAACTCATCATTCATCACTCATCAAAGAAGTGCCCGGTCCAAATGCACATACCCCCCATCCACATGGATCAACTGTCCGGTGGTGTGGCTGGAGCGGGAGGACAAGAGGAATGCGGCCATATCGGCAATTTCTTCCTGGCTGGTCATGCGTTTGCCCAGGGGAATTTTGTCTTTGATTTTTTCGAGCATGGTTTCGGGGTCGGAAAGGGTTTGTAGCCATGACTCGTACAGGGGCGTCATACACTCGGCCACCACAATCGCGTTGACCCGGATGCCGTATGGGAGCAATTCCACGGCCCATTCGCGGGTGAGGGCGTTGCGACCACCATTGGAAGCGGCGTAGGCGGAGGTGTTGCCTTGTCCGGTTTCCGCAGTTTTGGAGGTGATGTTGAGGATGGAACCTTGCGAGGCTTTGAGGGCAGGCAGCGCGTAATGCGCCATCAGGTAATAATGCACCAGATTTTTGTGCAGAGAAGCGATGAATGCTTCGTAGTTGCCACTTTCCAGGCCCACCCCATCGTTCACTCCGGCATTGTTGACCAGACCGTCGATGCGGCCAGTGAGGCGGAGGGTTTCGGTGACTGCTGCCTGACAAGCAGCGGGGTTGGTCAAATCCAGGGCAATTTGGTGGCCTTTGCCGCCGATGGCTTCGAGCGTGGCCAAATTGTGTTCAGCGCTGCGGCTCACAATGACGGGGATGGCACCCTCGCGCGCGAGGGCATGTACGATGCCCGCACCGATCCCGCGCCCACCGCCAGTAACGATGATGACTTTGTCTTGCAGATGTAAGTCCATTCAGAATCTTGCTTTACGGGTAAAAATAGAATTGATTTGGTGAGAAAGCTAAGGTATTTTTGAAAAAAATGGAAATAAAAGCAAGAGAATACTTCACAACCCATACACCCTTTCCGCATTCCGACCCATCACATCCGCCTGCTCATCCACACTGAAACCACCAAAATAAGCCTCACAAATTCCAATCACATTGGAATAACTCCCTGCTACCAAACACACGGGCCAATCCGAGCCATACAACAAACGTCCGGTGCCAAAAGCTTCGGTAAGCTTATCCAGGAATGGCCGAAAATGGCGGAATTCCCAGTTTTGCCAGTTTGCCTCAGTCACCATGCCCGACACCTTGCAATGGACATTGGGCATTTCACCCAGGTGTTGAATAAAGGAAGCCCATTGGTCAATTTGGCCCGCTTTGATATAGGGTTTAGCTAGGTGATCCAGTACAAAAACTTGATCTGGAAAAGCTTTTACCAGCTCAATCGCAGCTGGTAATTGATG
>JAIXOO010000381.1 GCA_027486765.1 Saprospiraceae bacterium | reverse complement strand
GTAGAAGGTTTGTACATCGATAAGGGCGTGTCTTTTGCCGACATGAAACAAACCTTGTACTATTTCGCCAAAGAGATGTACGGTCCCGATACCAAAATTCGCCTGCGGCCTTCATTTTTCCCCTTTACGGAGCCCAGCGCCGAAATGGACGTGTCCTGCTTCATTTGTAACGCCAAGGGTTGTCGGGTGTGCAAACACAGCGGCTGGGTAGAAATTTTGGGCTGTGGCATGGTCGATCCACAGGTGTTGATCAATTGTGGCATCGATCCTGAAGAATACTCCGGCTTTGCTTTTGGTATGGGTATCGAACGCCAGGCCATGATGTTGTACACCATTACAGATATTCGCTTGTTGTTTGAAAACGATGTGCGCTTTTTGAAACAGTTTTCATCGGTTATATAAAAAAATGAAACCAACTACCGCCGAAGGCACCCGGGATTTCACGCCCGAGCAGGTGCTCAAACGCAACTATATCTTTGATACCATCCGTTCGGTGTTTGTCAAATACGGCTATTTGCCCATTGAAACTCCGGCGATGGAAAACCTCAGTACCCTTTCCGGCAAATACGGTGAAGAGGGCGACCGCTTGTTGTTCAAAATCCTGAACAACGGTGAATACCTCAAAGGCATCAAGCCTGCGGACATTGAGGCGCAAGCTTACAAAGCCCTCACCCCCGCACTGGCCAAACGGGGCTTGCGTTACGACCTTACGGTACCCTTCGCCCGCTTTGTGGTGATGCACCAGAATGAGATCAGCTTCCCTTTCAAAAGGTACCAAATCCAGCCCGTTTGGCGAGCGGATAGGCCTCAAAAGGGCCGTTATCGCGAGTTTTATCAATGTGATGTTGATGTGGTGGGCTCGACTTCACTGGTGTACGAGGCCGAGTTGGTGCAGATTTACGATGAGGTTTTTTCCAAACTCAACTTGCCCGTTGTCATCAAATTCAACAACCGCAAAATCCTCACCGGGATAGCAGAAGTGGCCGGTATTCCGGAATTGATGGTGGACATGACCGTGGCCATCGACAAGCTGGACAAGATTGGACTAGACGGGGTTAAAAAAGAAATGGCGGACCGGGGGATTGGCGAAGCAGCGGTGGAAAAAATTACTCAGATTTTGGCCATTCAATCGCTGGAAGAATTGGAAAGCGCTTTGTCCGCCAGTGAAACCGGGAAATTGGGCATCCAGGAAATTCAAACCATGCTGCAATTCCTCAACAGCAGTCCACTCCAACAAGAAGTGCAATTCGACATCACCCTGGCCCGTGGACTCAATTATTATACTGGCTGCATTTTTGAAGTACAAGCCAAAGGAGTGACCATGGGCAGCATTGGAGGAGGAGGTCGTTATGACAACCTCACCGAGGTATTTGGCCTCAAAGATGTATCGGGCGTAGGGGTTTCTTTTGGCGCCGAACGCATTTACGATGTGCTGGAAAGTCTCCAACTTTTCCCTAATGATAACAGCAGCTCACTTAAGGTATTATTTATTGTATTGAATGAGGAAGCACAGTTGTATGCATTTAAAGCACTAAAAAAACTGCGCGACGCGGGTGTGAACTCAGAAATGTACCCTGAACCTGCAAAATTTGACAAGCAGATTAAATATGCCCAAAAACGGCAGGTACCTTTTGTCATCATTGTGGATACGGATGAGTTGCAAAGTGGACTATTGCGGTTTAGAGATTTAACCAGCAATCAGGTAGAAAAGCTCAACCTTGAGGAAATTATTGCAAAAACTCAAGCGCTTTAAAAACCACTGGGGCTTAAAAAGCGTTACCTTGTAGATTCATTCTAAATAACTCACACGACAACAGACACTCAAGATATGGAGACTACTGTTACCAAAAGCCCGGTGTTATTGTACACCGAGCAAACGCCAAACCCGGAGTCACTCAAATTTGTGACCAACCGGATGTTGTATCGCGGCACTGCCGATTTCCGCGAAGTGGATTTGGCTCACGAGTGGTCACCACTAGCGGTGGCACTTTTTGAGTTTCCTTACGTGAAAGGCGTGTACGTCAGCAACAACTTCGTCACGGTTAGTAAAGAAATGAACTACGAGTGGCCCGACATTATGCTCAAACTCAAAGATTTCATCAAAAACTACATCGAAGAAGGTGGAGAATTGGTGAAAGAAGGTTTTGCAGAGCATACTGCCAAAGTCGAAGCAGATCGCGCCGGGGTGGCTTATACTGGTGACGAGGCTGAATTGGTGCAAAAAATCAAAGAGTTAATTGATACCTACGTGAAGCCAGCCGTGGAAATGGATGGTGGTAACATCGAGTTCAAGCACTACGAAAACGGTAAAGTTTTTGTACTGATGCAAGGCTCTTGTAGCGGTTGTCCTTCTTCTACCGTTACCCTTAAGGCGGGTATCGAAGGAATGTTGAAGCGGATGATTCCACAAGTTGAGGAAGTAGTGCAAGAGATGGGATAAGGAGTTGAGGAAGGTTGAGGCTCATGTGGTTAGTTAGACGAGGACCTTATCTAAGTAGCCGCATGAGCCTCAACTTCTCGATCCTCTCAACTTTTTTTTGCAACAAACGCTTGCATTCATCAAAACAAAAAGCTATATTTGCATTATTAATATTCTTTCTATCCCAATTAAATATCAAGTGACATTATTTTTTGTTTATCCTGATTATTCTACTCCTCTTTCTATAATCACTTCTTTTTATAATCACTCTACCTTCCATAATCACAACTTCATAATTCACTGATCCGCTCGGGCACAATTGTCCCCTGAGCTACCTATTCAAACCAATATACGTTTGCCCAAACAGTATTGTTTGGAACCTCAAAATTTTGATACATCATGAGAACACTACTCACGGTAGTGTTGGCTATGCTATGGACATTGGCCAACACTCAAAGTACCATGCGACCAAGTGATTTGGTAGAAGCAAGAATAAAAAATAACGTAACCTTTAAATCGATTCACCTGTTTGCACGTGCTCCCGAACTGAGGAGCGAATCCCAGGTAGTCAATGGAGTATGGATGTTTCTTAATACGGCAAGTATAATCCCATTGCAAAGGGAGCGGCCACTGGCCCTCTCTTTGCCCTTGCCAAATGCCGATGGAACGATGATTGAACTGGAATTGGTACAAGTTGACATTTTTAGTGCCGATTTCGCAGTACAGTTTTCCCAGCAAAGCAGCACACCTACAAACAAGTTCAACGGACTCTTTTATCAGGGGCGAATCAAAGGACGTCCGGAATCCATGGCAGCAATCAGCATCTTTAACAACGAAGTAACGGGCGTAATCAGTACCCCGGAGGAAGGCAATCGGGTTTTGGGGCATTACAAGGACGCCGACCCACGTTTGCACCTTTTGCATGCTGATGAACAAATGGCAGAGCGCCCCGATTTTAATTGCTTGAGTCCAGACAATGAAATCGAGTACCGGCCAGAAGACTTGCGTGCACAGCCAGGATTGCGCAGTGCAGCGCCCTGCGTGCGCTTGTACCTGGAAGTAGACAATGATATTTTTAAAGACAAAGGTGGGCAGGATGGCACCTTACAATATGTGACCGGTCTATTTAACCAGGTTGCTGCCTTATACGCCAATGAGAACATCAGTTTGAGTTTATCTCAAGTGTTCATTTGGAACAGCAGCAGCCCATATACCGGATCTGATACGTACACGATCTTAACGCAGTTTCAGCGTACCCGCACCAGCTTTAATGGCGATGCAGCAGAATTGATTACATACAAAGGAGGTGGCGGCATTGCGGTAGTGGATGGCCTCTGTCGCCCTTACAATTCCTTCAAAATGGGTGTAGCTGGTGTGGGTCGCTTTTATTCAAATCTGCCAACTTATTCTTTCAGCGTAATGGTTGTCGCCCACGAGTTGGGGCACATACTTGGTGCTCAGCACACCCACGCCTGCGTTTGGAATGGCAACAATACCGCCATCGACGCATGCCCGGGGTATACGGAGGGCAACTGTAGTGCTACCGAGCGTACCCCTGCTGGGGGTGGCACCATTATGTCGTATTGCCACGTGAATACGGTAGGTATTAATTTTTCAAAGGGATTTGGCGCGCAGCCCGGCAATCTGATTCGCAATCGGATTGCCGCGGCTACCTGCTTACAAGTGTGCACAACGGATGGCGGCGGCGGCGGCGGTGGCGGCGGAAACAACAACTCCACTTGTGGGGATGTCACTTTTCAGATGACGTTGGACCTTTTTGGCAGTGAAACCACCTGGGAAATCATCAACCCGGCGGGAGTTGCCGTTGAAAAAGGCGGGCCTTATGTGGACAAAACCTTAGGCCAAAAAATTGAACGCAAGGTCTGTCTGCCTTATGGCTGTTACGTTCTCAAAATTTACGACAAACGCAACGATGGAATCTGTTGTGCCTATGGCGACGGAAGTTACCGCTTAATCGATGCCAATAACGTGGAGATCGCCAAAGGAGCTGTATTTGGAAGCCAGGTGCTAGCTAACTTCTGCGTCAAGGCACCCGACAATGGAGGAGATAACCCACCCAATGCAACGTGTATCAACGTTGATTTTAACCGTTACCCTCCCGTCTCTTTTGGGGGCTCCCAGGATGGAGGCACCGCGACCATTGCGGATGCAGGAAAAACCCTGATCATCAAAAACAATGCCTGGAAAGCAATAGCCATCAATTATACGGTGACTGCAAAAACCTTTATTGAGTTTGAATTTCGCTCTACTCAATTGGGCGAAATCCACGGCATCGGTTTTGATGATGATGAAAATATTTCTTCGCCCTATACTTTCCAGCTTTGGGGCTCCCAAACCTGGGGTATCGCAGAATTCCGAAATTATGAAGGGAATAGCCAATGGAAAAAATACACCATCCCAGTGGGCAAATTTTATACAGGTGCTACTAATCGACTATTTTTTGCCGCAGACAAAGATTCAGCCCCATTTGCCAGTGAATCCCAATTCCGCAATGTGCGCATTTACGAAGAAACGCCCTGCCCTGGCTTCCAGGAACCTACTATCGATTTGGAACTAGCGAGGCCAGTAGAACAGAAAAATCCAAGTCCAGAAGTATTGATTGCGCCGAACCCTAGCGATGTAAGCGCTCGGTTCAGTTTGTTGAACTGGCCAGTTGGGCAATACAAATTGAGCGTTTTTGATGCTTTAGGGCAAAAGTTGTTGAACAACTATCCTTTGAATCTCAATGATTCCAATGTATGGGAATGGCAACTCAATACAAAAAACTGGGCATCAGGGGTTTACTTTTATGTCATTCACAATGATCAATTCAAAAAGTCAGGAAAAATGTTAATATCCAGACCCAATAATTAGGTGTTCCTGGGTACAGGAACACTTTTTTCATTGATGGTTATTGACATTTTTAAGTAAAAAAAAGCCTATGCAAGAAAAATATTTGTATATCATTAAAAATGCCTATACCTTGCATGTGATTTTGTAGTATTTGTTCCCTCCAAATATCAATACACCTATCCCAAATTTGGCTTAATACAGCCTTACTCCCTCGACACATTATTTGTGAACCACTTAGAAATCAAGTCACTTTCACGAGACCGTTCCCATTCAGGCTTTCGTAAGGTACTGCCTTATGAATTGCGTTTGTTGTTTGCAACATCCGCAACATTAAAAACTCGTGCATAACTAACACCTTAAGCCTCAAATTTGGCTTTTTTTTAACAGCTTGTTTACTAACTGTATTCGGGCTGCCTGGTCGTTTATTGTTCACCGATTTTGTACAGGAGCACTATGAAAACACTACTAACAATTGTAATGGCATGTGCCTTAATGTGGGCACATGCCCAAACCGAACTGCGCCCACAGGAGCAAATTGATGCGTTGAGAAAGGGAAAATCACCCTTTATCCGGCTGGCATTGTTTCCTTCTAGCAGTGCGCTGGAAGATGCTGAACTTCCACTTGCTCAAGGGCTTACTTTTCAGGAGGGTGTTGCTCAAAATTTATTGAGGCATCCCTACTCTGTCATTGAAATTGATCTACCTGTTCAAGGGGAAATAGCAACGCTTGAACTGTACCGAGTTGAATTGTCGAGTGCAGATTATACCCTGAAGTTGGCGGACCCTGCACATGGACCTCTTGAAAGGACTGAAGGTTTGTATTATCGTGGTGTCGTCAAAGGGAAGCCCGGTTCCATCGCTTCCTTGAGCATATATGGCGATGAAGTGCTGGGCGTGATCAGCACCCTGGAAGCAGGAAACTTTACATTGGCCAAATACCAGTCCAAGCAAAACAAAGTCAAAGGTTTACATGTCCTGTATTCCGAAGATCAAATTCCTGATCGGCGTACTTTTCAGTGTTATACACCGGATGGACAAAGGGGCTATTCCGCCAAGGAGCTGGAAAAGACCCCCGAATTGCGGGCGGCCAACAACTGTGTCAATCTATACCTGGAAGTAGACTATGATGTGTTTTTGGATAAAGGGGGGCTGGATGAAACGATACGTTATGTTCAAGCTGTATTCAATCAAACCGCGACTTTATACGCCAATGAAGGCATCAAACTCAATCTTTCCCAACTCTACGTTTGGAACACGACCAGTCCGTACAACGAATATGATGCCTATGGCTTGCTGAATCAATTCAAAAACAAACGCGCCGGACAAATTAAAGGTGACGCAGGACTATTGCTTTCCTATAAAGGTGGTGGTGGAATTGCTGTGGTGGATGGCCTGTGTGATCCATTCAATCTTGGTTATGCTGGCATTGGCAAAAATTATAGTGTAGCACCCGCGTATTCTTTCACGGTAATGGTGGTCACCCATGAGTTGGGTCATATATTGGGATCCCATCACACCCATTCCTGCGTGTGGAACGGCAACAATACCGCACTTGATGGTTGTGCCGGTTTCACCGACGGCGGTTGTCCTACTCCAGCAGTACCCAATCAAGGTGGCACCATGATGTCTTACTGCCACATTACACAATACGGGATTAATTTTTCTCTGGGTTTTGGCCCCCAACCTGGCAACATCATCCGCAATCGCATTGCCAGTGCCCCTTGTATGAGTGGATGCTCCACTCCACGGCCTTCCTGTGGAGAAATCACTTTTACGCTTACTCTCGACGATTATGGCAATGAAATCACCTATGAAATCCTCGATGCTACCAATGCTGTAGTCGATCGGGGTGGGCCCTATGGCATCAGAAGCAATGGACAACAAATTCAAAAAAAGCTCTGCCTTCCAGCCGGGTGTTACAAGTTACGCGTGCTCGACTCCAGAGGTGATGGCCTTTGTTGCCGTTATGGCAATGGTTCATTTTCTTTAGTAGATAGTGAAGCCAAGGTGCTAGCGGAAGGGGGAACTTTCACAAAAGAAGCGGCCACTTCATTCTGCATTGATAATTTGGGGCGCAAAGTCAGCAATATAGCACCCCCTCCCCCTATTCCAAGTGAAGGTTGTGTTGATGTCAATTTCAACAATAACAATTTCAAGGTACTATCTTTTGGAGGGTCACAAGATCAAGGTAACTCGTCAATTATTGAAAATGGTAATGGCCTGGCCTTAAATGGCAATGCCTGGAAAGCGATTCAACTCAAACGAACCATCACTGCGAATACAGTTCTGGAGTTTGAATTCCGCTCTACTCAAAAATCAGAGATTCATGGGATTGGTTTTGACAACGATTTGTCTATTAATACGTATTATACTTTTCAACTTGGAGGAACCCAAGTATGGGGGTATCAAGAGTTTAATACTTATGCAAATTTTGGAAGCTGGAGAAAATACATCATCCCGGTTGGTCAAAAGTACACTGGCGACACCCAATATTTGTTCTTTGCCAATGACAACGATGAAAATATCACTGCGGGTAATTCTCAATTCCGCAATGTGAAAATTTACGAAACCAAGCCCTGTTCTTCTTTATTGAATGGTTTAGAACCAGAATCGCTGCCTATTCCACAAGTATTGGCATCGCCCAATCCTGCGCATCAGCAGTTAAACCTGCAATTGGATTACTTCCCACCGGGCCACTACCAGGTGCAAGTGTTAGATCTTTTGGGTAAAATGATTTACCGCAAAAACATCAACCACGGTCAAGGTAGCCCAATTCTTGATTTTCCAGTGGCTGACCTTCCAAGTGGCATGTACATCTACCAAGTGAAGGGAAAAAGTCTTCAGCAGTCTGGCAAATTTATGGTTGAACATTCAAAATGAAAAAAATATAGAATTGAGCCCTGGTAGTGGGGCAAAAATAAGTGCTCATTTTTCTCAAGCCAAAGGATTAGATAAGACACTTGAAATGAAGCGTTTTCTCATCTAATCCTTTGGCAAAATGAGCACTTATTTTTTTATCGCCCCTTACACAGATAGGGTGAAGCTTCGGTTTCACCCTTTTTTTGTCTTTATATCAAGTCTCTGAATGTAAAACTTGCGTCAAAAAAAAATCTGTATTATTTTGGGCTTGTTTTTTATAAGATTCGTATAGGTTACTCCAGCCTGCCCTCTAAAAATAATTGGCGAAACCTTCTATCTATCGCCTCTCCCAAAAACTGTACAAGAAATATGATCAATGCGATCATAGCTACTTTTATTAAGGAATTGCCCAACGCAGGTACTGCGTGTGGAGGCGATTCCAATCGGGTCTGGCTTTATAACATCCTTATAAGGCGTGAATTGTTTTTTAAGGTTACTCATTTGAGGGCTTTGCTCCTAAGCAAAGCCCTACTTGTCTCTTAAGTCAGAGAATTGTCAGTTTATCGCCTGTTTTTAGCTTCTCTTGTTCTTGGGGTTGTTTTTTTGGCCGATAGCCTTATCTTTGCGATACAAAACAAAAAAAGAATTATATTTTTTTTGTTTTACGCACAATCCAAACACCCGGGATGGAGTTATAAAGTGCAAATTCCTTCCCAATTTTTAGCGCTAATCCAGAACACGGATACTTGCTTGCCACGCTAACTAACAATAGTAATCTCACACCAACAAGACGTCACTACTAATTTTTAGCCCATACTTTGCTTTGTCTTGAGCAATTGGTAATCACTTTTTACACACAGGGGATTTAACACACTTTGAGAAAACCAGCGGCTTGGTGTACCATGTCGTAACTTAATTTATTCGTAGTAACCTTAAAAGTTTTACCAAAAACCGATTCACGCCATGAGAACTGTACTTACGCTGGCGCTGGCTATGGCTTTGTCCATAGTCCATGCACAACTATCTTTACGTCCTGCGGAGCTGGTCGAAGCTCAAAAAAGTAATCGTACTAAGTTTGTCAAGTACCAACTGTTTGACCGGGCACCAGAGCTGCGCGATGCAGACGCTGTAAACGCTCAGTGGCTGTCCTTGCGGTCGGAAGACCTGCGAGGGCTGCTACAAGCGCGCCCCAAAGCAGTAACCTTACCTTTACCTGCCGGCGATGCGGGTACTTACGAATTAGAACTGGTACAAGTCAATCTTTTTGCTGACGACTTCAGCATTGTTTTGGCTAGTAATCCTAAGGTGATGCACGAAATGAATACTGGAGTTCATTATCGGGGCATCGTTAAAGGACAACCCGAATCCGTGGTAGCCATCAGTGTTTTTGACGACGAAATTTCTGGCGTCGTCAGTACTCCAGATCACACCAACCTGGTATTGGGACGTTACAAAGGTGGCGACCGCCGTTTGCATATTTTACACGAAGACAGCAAGATGGAAGACCATCCTGAATTTGATTGTAAAACCGCAGACAGTGGCCAGGCTTACCGGGCAGAAGAACTTAGAGATGCGCCCGAACTAAGAGGTGCAGCCTCTTGTGTTCGCGTTTATCTCGAAGTGGATAACGATGTATTTGTGGACAAAGGTGGTCAAGATGGTACTACACAATACATCACCGGTGTATTCAACCAGGTAGCGACCTTGTACGCCAAAGAAAACATTAGTTTGACTTTGTCACAGGTCTTCATTTGGAATACCACGAGCCCATATTCTGGCTCGGATACCTACAGTTTATTGACCCAATTTCAACGTACCCGCAGTACATTTAATGGTGATGCCGGGATGTTGCTTTCTTACCGAGGCAATGGAGGTATTGCCGTGGTAGATGGCTTGTGTCGGCCTTATACTTCGTTCAAAATGGGGTATTCAGGCATTGGCAAAACCTATTCTTCCGTACCTACTTTTTCATTTACGGTGATGGTGGTAGCACACGAATTGGGACACATCCTGGGTTCACAGCATACCCATGCCTGTGTTTGGAACGGCAACAACACCGCTCTGGATGCTTGCCCTGGCTTCACCGAAGGCAACTGTGCGGCATCCGTAACAGCACCTACTGGTGGGGGTACAATCATGTCTTATTGTCACCTCAATCGGGTCGGGATTAGCTTCACCCTCGGTTTTGGTACCCAGCCAGCTACGCTGATTCGCAACCGGATTGCTGCTGCTACCTGTTTGCAGGCTTGCCCTGCTGGCGGCGGCGGTGGTACTGGAACGGGTGGTGGTACTGGCACTGGGACTGGCACGGGCACAGGTACAGCAACTTGCGCCAACGTTACTTTTTCGCTTACCCTTGATATGTTCGGTAGCGAAACAACCTGGGAAATCCTCAACCCGGCTGGTGTTGCAGTAGATAAAGGTGGGCCATACGTGGATAAAACAGCTGGTCAAAAAGTGGAAAAAAAGATCTGTCTTCCTTTTGGCTGCTACCGACTGCGTATTCTGGATAAAATTGGCGATGGGATCTGCTGCAGTTATGGTACAGGGGCGTTCAAATTGTTGGACGCCAACAATGTAGTCATTGCCCAAGGTGGACAATTCACCAAAGAATCGCTGACCAATTTCTGCGTACAGGCATCTGGAGGCGGCAATCCACCCCCAACGAATACCACTTGTACCAATATTGACTTCAGCAAAACGGTTCCAGTATCTTTTGGTGGTTCTCAGGATGGTGGTACCGCAACGGTGGCTGACCTAGGCAAATCATTGACCATCAAGAATAATGCATGGAAAGCAGTGCCTTTGGCTTACACCATTACGGCCAATACCTACATCGAGTTTGAGTTCCGCTCTACTTTGCAGGGTGAAATTCATGGTATAGGTTTCGACGATGATGAGAACATTTCAGCACCTTATACTTTCCAATTGTGGGGAAATCAATCCTGGGGGATTACCAATTTCCGCAACTATGAAGGGAATGGGGCCTGGAAAAAGTACACCATCAAAGTGGGACAGTTTTATACTGGAGCAACCAAGTATTTGTTCTTTGCCGCCGACATGGATGCAGCACCTTACACCAGCGAGTCACAGTACCGCAACGTACGCATTTATGAAACTACTCCTTGCCCAAGCTTCCAACAGCCCAATAGCGAAGGCCTTGGTTTTGGCAACAACACGCTGAATGAAAAACCAGCCGTAGTCATTTATCCCAACCCAACTCACTCTAATGCCAAAGCTCAGGTCAGCCTCAGTGCCTGGCCAGCTGGGCAATACCAGCTTGCCGTTTTTGATGTATACGGAAAGGTAGTCCGCAACCAGTCCCTGAATGTGGCTGCTTACGGCGAACACTCGTTTGACTTGGAAACTGCAGATTTACCGGCAGGCACCTACTTGTACAAAATCGGCGATGAAAATTTAAAACTGTCCGGCCGGGTGGTCGTGATGAGTGGCAATTGACACCGATGCTCCTAGCCAAGGTTTTGTCTTCAACCTTGGCTAGGTTTACTTTACTTTAATAAGTTCCCCCTTTTTTTTGTTCCCAATTTCGGATAAAGTGTTCTAATTGCTGGTATCTGTCGATGACTGATCGCCCTTCATGGTCGGTTATCGATAGGTCCAGTTTTTGGCTTTTAATGGACTATCCCATTAATTTCCCCAATTGTGCCAACACCTGTTCAAACCCAAAACCATTCCACACCCTCTCCCACTTCTCTTTGATCTCCGCAGTACACAAATTCCCAATGCTCCCCTCATGCGTATGATTCAAGGTGCGATCAGGGTTAAAAGTTCCATTTTCAATATCCATACCCACCTGGCGATATGCATCGCGGAAAGGCACTCCTTCCAGGGCCAGTTTGTTGACCACTTCTACCGAATACAGGTATTTGTACTTGTCATCGTCCAGGATGTTGGTTTTGGGCTGCATTTGTGGGAGGGCAAAACACAACATGGCCAAACAGCTTTTTGCCGACTCTATCGCAGGGAAAATCACTTCTTTCAGCAACTGAAAATCGCGGTGGTAGCCACTCGGCAAGTTGCTCGTCAGCAGGCTCACCTGCTGAGGCAAAGCGGCCAATTGAGTGCATTTAGCACGCAGCAATTCAAATACATCGGGGTTCTTTTTGTGCGGCATGATGCTCGAACCCGTAGTCAGCTCGTCGGGGTAACTCAAAAAGGCGAAGTTCTGATTGAGGTACAAGACCATGTCCATCGACAATTTATTCAGCGTATGGCCCAGGCCAGAAAGGGCAAAAGCCAGGAACAACTCCGTTTTTCCCCGCCCCATTTGGGCATGCACCACATTGTAGTTCAGATCGGCAAAACCCAATAACTCCGTCGTCATCCTCCGATTGAGTGGAAAAGAAGAACCATAACCCGCTGCCGAACCCAGTGGATTCTGATTGATGATCTGATAGGCACTTTGAAACTGCCGCAAATCATCCACCAGGGACTCGGCATAAGCCCCCAACCACAGGCCAAAGGAAGACACCATCGCCACCTGCAAGTGGGTATATCCGGGCAGCAATACTTCCTTGTGTTTTTCAGAAAGGGTCTGTAACACCTCGAACAATTCGCCAATTTGGGTGCTCAGCGCTTCAATCTCCGACCGCAAAAACAGTCGCAAATCCACTAAAACCTGATCATTACGTGAGCGGCCACTGTGGATTTTTTTACCCATGTCCCCCAGGCGGCGGGTGAGCAACATTTCCACCTGGGAATGAACGTCTTCTACCCCATCCTCAATGACGAAATTGCCAGCTACAGCTTCCTGGTACAATTCCTTCAAGGCAGCAGCCAGTGCCGTATACTCCACTGCTTCCAACAAACCGATGCTGCACAACATCTCGATGTGTGCCAAAGAGCCCAAAATGTCGTAAGGCGCCAGGTATAAGTCCATTTCCCGGTCCCGGCCTACGGTAAAGGTTTCTACTTCCGACCAGGCGGAGATGGATTTTTGCCAAAGTTTCATATGTCTAATTTGGGGTTCCAGGGTTCCAGGTTCCAAAGTTCCAGGGTTCGGTTGAACCCTGGAACTTTGGAACCTGGAACCCTGGAACTTATATTTTGATGCCTTCAATCAATTGACTATACAACGCTATCCCTGCCCGAATTTCACTCAAGCGAATGTACTCATCAGCAGTATGTGAACGAGCCGAGTCACCAGGGCCAATTTTTAAGGATGGAAAAGGCATCAGAGCCTGATCTGATAGAGTGGGTGAACCAAAGTACGGTAAACCCAACTGGAGTCCACTTTGTACCAAGGGGTGCTCCAGCGCAATGCCTGATGAATTGAGGCGAAAGGAGCGCGCTTTAAGTTCCGATTGCACTTTGCTTTGTAACAAGTCAAAAACCTCCTCATTGCGGTAGCACTCATTGGTACGTACATCGATCACAAAGCGACAGGAATCTGGTACCACATTGTGTTGTTTGCCCGCTTCGATTTGGGTAACGCTCATTTTTACCTTCCCCAGGAGAGGCGAAACCCGCTCCAATTGCAGCTTACGAATAAGTTCGATGTCCTCCAGGGCGATATAGAGGGCATTTACACCCTCTTCCCTAGCTGCATGACCAGCTACACCCCGCGCTTCCCCATCAATGACCATCAAACCTTTTTCAGCAATCGCCATGCGCATTTGGGTGGGTTCGCCCACAATGGCGAAGTCAATTTGACCCAACTCGGGAAGCAAGGCAGCAATGCCATTGGCCCCGGAGATTTCCTCCTCGGCAGTAGCCGCCATAATCAGGTTAACTGGCAAATCGCTCCGTTCGTAAAAATGAACAAAAGTAGCCAGGAGCGAAACCAATGGCCCGCCTGCATCATTGCTCCCTAAGCCATAAAGAATATCATCATCTTCTATTCCAGGATGAAAAGGGTCACGTTGCCAACCCGTAGCGGGTTTGACAGTATCGATGTGCGAATTGAGCAAAAGAACAGGTTTCCCTTCTTGCCAATGGCGATTTCGAGCCCAAAGATTATTCAAATAGCGCTGAAAGAGGATGTTTTTTGCAGCAAAAAAAGCAGCAACACACTCGGCAGCTGGTGCTTCTTCACGCGAAAAGGAAGGTGTAGCAATCAAGTTTTTCAACAAGTCAATGGCCGAGTCTGCTAAATTCATGAAGCAAAATTTTCGCCGCAAAGATAAGCAGAGTTGCTACTTTTTATGCTTAAGTGCCCAGGAGTATTTAGGTGATCAAAATTGAGCCACTATCTCAAAACATAAGTCACCATAATCAACCCCGTATCGTAAGTTTTCACCCCCTCCAATTTGTACTGTACCCGCTGTTGTACATTGGTGAACAAGGGTTTGCCCTGCCCCAAAACAATGGGGTGCACTGCCAATGACAATTCATCCACCAAACCTTCGTTCATCAGCGATCCTGCGAGGTCGGCACCGCCAAAAAGCCAAATGTCCTTTCCGGGGGCGGCTTTGATTGCCCTGACCTGTTCGCTGACCTTGTCTTTGATCAAGGTTACGTTCTTTGCAGCCTCAGTTAAAGTAGTAGAAAATACATAATGCTCGTGTTCTTTGCCAAAGGGCTGGCCCATTTTAAGAACTAGTTCGTACGATTTTCGGCCATACAGTACTGCATCAATACGTTCCATAAACACGCCCATCCCATAATCCTGATCGGTCATACACCAATCAAATTCTCCATTGGGGCCTTCAATAAAGCCATCGAGGCTGACTGCGCAGTTGTATACTACTTTCCGCATGGTTGGATGATTTTTGGTACAAAACATTAATTCACAAAATCATCAGACAGTTCCATGAACAGTGAAGTTGCAAAAAAAATTAATCCGCATAGATTACGGTGCCGCCACCTTGTACCAAAGATTCGGGGCCACAAATGATCACTTCTTTTACCCCCTGTGCTAAAGCATTGAAGGCATTGTCGAGTTTGGGCAACATCCCGGCATAGACGACTCCTTCCGCCTTGTAACGGGCATAATCCTCCGCATTGATGCGCGGAATGACGGAGTGGTCATCTTCCGCATTGCTCAAGACTCCATTTTTATCCAAACACAAATACAGTTTTACTTCGTAAAGCGCAGACATGGCCGTAGCCAAACTGGATGCGATGGTGTCGGCATTGGTATTGAGCAATTGGCCTTGCCCATCATGGGTGATGGCGCAAAAAACCGGGACAAACTCAGCACTCAACAAACGATGAATGGCTTCGGCATTTATCTCGTCCAGGTCGCCAACAAAACCATAATCAATTTCTTTAACGGGTCGACGATGGGCCAGGATTACATTGCCATCCGCACCACTCAACCCCAAGCCATTACCGCCGATGGATTGCAACAAAGCAACGATCTGCTTATTAAAAAGGCCGGCATATACCATGGTAGCCACCTCCAGGGCAGCAGCATCGGTAATCCGCCGGCCATTGACCATTTGTACAGGGATGCCCAGTTTTTCACTGAGTTCGGATGCTTTTTTACCTCCGCCGTGTACAATGATTTTTTGTCCTTCTTTTTGTAAAAACGCCTCTAAGATGGGTTGCAAGAGGGCTAAATCGTCAATGACTTTGCCGCCAACTTTTAGGATGTGTAAGTTCATCGTGCTTGGGTATTGGATTGAATTTGGCTGGAAAAATAAGCACGAAGATAGTGTTTTATAGCGGGTAGGGAAAAAATTGTAGGGGCAGCCCTCGCGGCTGCCCCTACCTTATCGAGCAAGGGCAACCGCAAGGGTTGCCCCTACAATTTTACATTTTATTGATGCGAATCAGCTCTGGTGCCTGACCACTCCGCAATACACGGATGAGGTACAGACCAGAAGGTAGTGTCTTCAGATCCAGCTCACCTTCAGTTGTGCCTGCATCAAACTTCTCCCGGTTGATGACTCCGCCGTTGAGGTTGAGTACCTCTACGGAAATGCCGGATTCATCCACTTCTTTGGGATTGTTGAAAATCAGTCGCACCCGATCATTGGTGGGGTTTGGATAAGCATCCGTGGTAGGCACTGCTCCAAATCCTTTACAATCGTTGACGTTGAAGGTTGCACCACTCAGTTCTACAAAACCGCAGTATTTACCACCGCCCATCTTCAATTGCAGCATCACCTCAAAGAGGGTTGCGTAATTGTTGAGGTTCACTTCAACCGGGTTGACGATTACTGGGTGGATGCGGTAGGTTCCAACCTGAGTTACTTTGAATTCAGGTTTGTCACTGATGGCAATAATATTGGTTTTGTCCCCGTCAGTCAGTACATAGTACAATTTCAGCGGCGCGTCTACCATATTCATAGACACAACGTTCGCCTTGATGGTAATGCCACCAGGAACAAAACAAGACATGGTTTGAGGATCCAAACGACCGGCCATCATCATGCCACAATCGGTGCAAGATTTAATGTCGAGCATAAAGCCTACATCGATCAGGTTACACTTGAAGATCGTGACTTCTTCCACGATGTCATCTATAGTGGATTGACCGAGCGAAATCAGCTTGAGCGGATTAAAATCCTTTGGATTGTAGATCAAGTGGTAAACGGTGTACTTGCCAGTCTTGCAAAGCAGGAATTCAGGCTTGTCGTATACCACATTGATGATCTTGCTATTTGGCGCCGTAACCAGGTAAAGGATCTTCCAACCTTGTGGAATCACTGGTGCTTTTTTCCATTCCAATTTGATGTAAGCACAAGCCCCTTGTTGGATACAAGGTACATTCACATAAGGTTTGAACTCACCTAATTTAGCAGTACAACATGGCCCAGTAATGAAGCGAACTCCGATTTCATCCAAGCTGTAGCAAATTTGCACGTTGTTGCTGAGTTGCGTTTTCAGCCCGGCAATGGTGGTTACACCCAACTGGATGGTATTTGGATTGAAGGTATTCGGATCGTACACCAGCGTGTGGATCGTCCAGTTTTTGAGGCTATTGACCACAAAGCTTGGCTGATTGCTGATTTGTTCAATCACTTTATTGTTACCGCTGGCGCTAGCTAACAGGTATCGCACCTGATAGTTTACAGGAACAATTGGAGGAATGTTCGCCGTAGCCTGCAGGGTAGCAGGTAAAGTAGACTTACAAGTATCTCCAACTGGTTTCAAGGTACCTGCAAATGCGATACAAGTGAATTGACAATTGGAAATTTCAAATGCGACTCCACCGTCCAGTGCAGCACAAACGTTGCTGTTGATCTGATTAGAGATAAAGCTCAACGTTGCACCAGCTGGGTAGGTCAAATTCAAGGTTCCTGGTAGGTAGACCAAGACATGAATCCGGTACACCCCTGACTGGGTGATCGTGAAGGAAGGTGTGGTTTTGATTTCTCTGATCGTCAAAGTATTGCCACTGGTCAAAATGTAGCGAACCACATAACCAGCTGGAACGGTTGGCTGTTGAGAAACCGTTGCGGTGAATACACCTTGGCCATTGACCAAACAAGGTTCTCCAACCACCACCAACTTACCAGGTGCAGCGACGCAGGGTACAACACAAGCAGGTACTTCAAAGAGCGCTCCACCCGTTTCAACGCTGGCGCAAATAGCACCACCCCCTTCGATAAACTGTGTCCGCAAGCTATTCACCGTAGTTACACCCAATTGGATGCTCGCCAGAGAGAAGGTAGCTTGGTTGAATACCAGTACATGGATGCGGTAAGTCCCGGTTTCAGCGACGCTGAAGCTTGGGTTGGTACCAAAGTCAACGATCACCTTGTTGGCACCTTTGCTCAACAAGTAGCGAATACCATAACCAGAAGGAACGGTACTTGCAGTGAGCGAACTTGCGGTGAGCAGCACCTCGCCATTTTTAGGCAAACATACTTCGCTATTTGGCTTGAGCTTGCCCGCGTCTGCTGGGCAGGTACAAGGGGCGATGTAGAAACTTGTGCCAATCAAATCCAATGCCCCACAAATGGCACCTCCACCTTGGATCAACTTCGCATTGATCTGAGCTATTGTGGTAGTACCTATGATGATTGAATTCAATGGCAAGGTAGCCGGATCGTATACCAAAGTAAGTACCCGGTAATTACCCGTTTGGTTGACTCCAAATTTAGGTTGAAGTTCAATTTGGCGAACGACGTTATCTGGCGTTACCAACAAGTAGCGACGGGCATAGCCTGAAGGAATGACCGAAGCTCCATTTGCTGGATGTTTTGCACTAATCCAGGCATAACCTACCGACAAACATTCTTCCAATTCAGGTACCAGTGTTCCAGCCTTGGCTTCGCAAAGTGGAGTACATTCTTTGAGCGTGAAACAAACCCCAACCATGTCCACATCGCCACAGATGCTTCCACCTGTCAGCCATTGGTTCAGTTGGGCCAGAGTGGTTACTCCTTTGATGATGTTGTTTGGATTGAAGGTCAAAGCGCGGAATACAAAGACGTGTACGCAATAAGTACCTGCCTTCTTCATCCAGAAACACTTGTCTTCCACCACATCAACAATAACGCCTTTGTCATTTACCATTGCATAACATACGGTAAATCCACTAGGTGTAGCAGGAGGCGTAACAACGCCAACGCAGATTTTGACAGAATCAATCAAACATGGAATGGTGCCCACGCTCAATTTCCCGGCATCTACATTACACGTACTCGTACATGCTACTACCGTGAAACAAACCCCATTCACATCAATGGCTGCACAGTATTCCTGAAGCCAGAGTTTGAGTTGTGCAATGGTGGTGTTGTTTTCAATGATTCGCCCAACGTTGAAAGAAGCGGTTGGGAAAATAAAGGTGTGCATGCAGTAGGTTCCGGTATTGCGTACCACTGCGCTTGGTTGTTCAGTCACATCAATGATCACGCCGTTGCCATTGGTAATTGCGTAACAAATGGTGTAACCAGTAGGTACGACCGCAGCAGTAGTGAAATCAGCGATCAAGGTAGAAATCCCACTTGCTGGCAAACAAACCGGTACCCGTGGCACAAGTTTGCCTACGAATACTTCGCAGGTTGGGCTACAAGATTGAACATTAAAGCATACGCCAGCCAAATCGATGGCAGAACACAAGTCTTTCAACCACAAATTGAGCTGAGCTAAAGTGGTGGTATTTTCAATGATCCGCCCCAGGTTGAATTGGCTGTTCGGGAACACAAAAGTGTGCATGCAGTAAGTACCTGGAGTGCGTACAACTACGGATGGGGTTTCAGTCACATCCACAATCACGCCATTGGCATTCACAATAGCATAACATACGGTGTAGCCCGAAGGTACAATCGGTGCCGTTTGAACCTGTGCGGAAAGAGTCACGACGCCTCCCGTGACGATGCAATTGGGGATATTCGCCTTCAGTTTGCCCGCAGTAACGGTACAAGTATTGCAATACCCTACATTGAAATAAGCACCATCGAGGTCAAGGGCAGCACAAACCGTTCCACCACCTTGAATCAACAATTCATTGAGTTCACTCAATTTAGTGCTGTTCAAATAAACGGTGAAATTGAGTGTATTTGGGTGATACACCAGGGTATGAATCCGGTATTTCCCAGTAGTAGTTACGGTAAAATCAGGCGTGCTGCCGACCTTCATGATGACCTTGCTGTCGCCAGTAGTCAACAAATAACGGACGACGTAGCCGCTTGGCACATTCGGCTGAGTGCCGACATTGGCCAAAAGGCGGGTGCTGTTCCAATTGTCGATACATGGAGCACCTGTTGGGATCAAAGTACCCGCAGTGACGCCACAAGTTTGTTGGCAATTGCTCACCACAAAGTAAGCGCCAACCGGGTCAACCGCTGCACAAATGGTACCTCCATCCTGGATAAAGGTTTGTTTCACCGTTTTGAGCATGGTCACTCCATATTGGATAGCCGTTGCAGGATTCCAGGTACTGGGGTGATACACCAAGGCGTGAATGCGATAATTCCCCGTATTGCCCACGGTGAAGTCTGCACTATTGCCTACCAGTAAAATGGTCATGTTGTCGCCATACGTCAATACGTATTTCAGGACATAGCCGGAAGGAATCACCGGGGCGCGATCAGTTACACCTTGCAAACGAGCGCCATTAGCGGCTGTCAAACAAACCTGAGCTTTGACCTTCAAGGTACCCGCTTCCACCTCACAGCCTTCGCAGGGTTTCACCACAAATACTGCTCCGGTTTCGTCCAGACTTGCACAAGTTGGAACAATGCCACGCACCAACAGTACTTTCAACTGTTCAATGGTGGTAGAATTGAGCACGATTTGGCTCAAATTGAAGGTGCTTGGATTGTAAACCAAAGCGTGGATGCGCCAGGTACCAGTAGTATGTACAACAAAGTCGGGTTTATCGCCTAAGTCAGTAATGACTTTATCTGCACCAAACGTAACCAAATAACGCAGTTGATAGCCAGTTGGAATGATCGGAGCAATGTTCGTTGCAGCGCGCAAGCGAGCATCCCACCAGTTGTCCAAACATGGGCCATTGGCCGTTTTTAAAGTGCCAGAATAAGCAGTACAATTGGTGCAATTCACCACGTCAAAAATGGCACCCGTACCATCCAGTGCGCCACAAATTTGTCCGCCACCTTGAATCAATTGGCTGACAATGGCTGAAGCTCTGGTGGTTCCAAAAATTACACCCGTTAAGTTGAGTGTAGCTGGATTGTACACCAAAGTATGAATCCGGTAGCGACCAGTAGTTGCTACCGTGAAATCAGCAGTGGAAGAGATGTTTTGAATGACCAGGTTGTCAGTGTTGGTCAGTACATACCGAAGCAAAAATCCTTCGGGTACGGATGGCGCCGTAAGGGTAGTTGCCCGGATACGAGCAGTACCACCAGCTGGCAAACAAGCCTGATCCAACACCTTCAAAGTGCCCGCAGCTGCCGCACAAGTTGGTGCGCAAGTAGCTACATCAAATACCAAGCCACTCAATTGGATAGAACCACAAATGGCACCTCCGCCTTCGACCAAACGATCACGGACACCTTGAGCAGTAGTAACCCCAGCCTGGATATCATTGATGTTGAAGGTACTTGGGTTGTACACAAAAGCGTGGATGCGGTAACGGCCAGCCGTTGTAACCGTAAAGTCGGCTACCTCTTTTACCTGACGCACTACCAACACATCTCCTTGCGTAAGGATGTAACGCAGGTTGTAACCAGCAGGCACCACCGATGCGGTGCTCACGTTGGCCCGAATCCGCGCTGAGCCTGCGTTGATACAAGGTATGTCAATGGCGACCAAAGTGCCGGCCTTAGCGGAACAAGGACAACTGGTGACATCAAATTGTGCGCCCGTCAAATCCAGTGCACCACACAATTGACCACCACCTTGAATCAACAGTTTGTTGATGTCAGCAGCCTTGGTTAAGCCAAAAATTACTGTGCTCAAATCCAGGTCGGCTGGATTGTAGATGAGCGTATGGATGCGGAATGTCCCCGTTTTGGTAACGTTAAACGTTGGATTTTGACTAACGTTTTCGATGACCAAATTAGGCCCAAAAGTCAACACATAACGACGCTGGTAGCCCGCAGGAACAACTGCTGCAACATCCACCAATGCAGTTAATTTTGCAGGGGTGAGATTGTCGTAACAAACCTGAATTTCTGGTTTGAGTTTGCCAGCTTTTGGTTCACATGGACAAGCTGTGACATCGAAAGTAGCGCCAAACAAATCCAGCGCAGCACAAATCAAACCACCACCTTGTACCAATTTACTGTTGATGGCGGAGGCTTTGGTCGTGCCAAATATCACGCCACTCAAGTCCAGCGTAGCTGGGTTGTACACCAGGGTGTGGATGCGGTAACGGCCAGTTTGAGCAACGGTAAATTGAGCACTCGTATTGATCTGCATGATGGTGAGGTCTTCACCACGGGTCAGTACGTAACGTATGATGTAGCCATCAGGCACTACGGTTGGGGTTACCCGATTGGCAGTCAGTTGTACTGAGCCGCTGTTGATACATGGCTGGCTCGCGGCCACCAATGCACCCGGATTGGCGGCACAAGGACAAATGCTTACATTGAACTTGGCACCCACAACGTCCAAAGCACCACATATCTTGCCCCCACCCTGTACGAGTAGTTTCAAAATATCGGCGGCTTTGTATTCTCCGGGATCAAAAATGCCTAGATTGAGTTTGGCAGGGTCATATACTAAGGTGTGAATCGTAAAAATTCCTGCCTTGCGTACGATAAAATCTGGAGTAGCTGCCAATGCTTCCAGCACCAGGTCAGCTCCACTCGTCAGTACATAAATAATTTTGTAGTTCGATGGTACAGGGAAAGTAGGCGCGGTAACACTTAGCGCTTGCAAACGAGCAGTTCCATTATCCAGGCAGTTTTGGGCCAAGATGCGTAGTGATCCCGCAGTAACGCCACAGGTATCACATTCATTAAAGGCAAATTGAGCACCAATGGTGTCAATTCCCGCACAGAGGAGCGAAGTGCTTGTAGCAAATCGACGCGCCAATTGCGGCACCTTGTAGTCTTTTGGTGGGAAAAGGGTATCCGGGTTGAGCTTGGTAGGGTCATACACGAGGGTGTGTATGCCATAAAGCCCTTCCGCTTTCACTTTGAACAATGGACTTGCGTTTCTCGCAAGCACACGCTGCCCACTTCCTTTGGAAAGTAGATAGGTTCGAGCAAAACCTTGTGGTACTACTGAAGCCTCAGTCTGCTTTGCTTCTATCAGGGCGGAGTCCTTGTTCAAACACACTTTTAAATCTCCCAATTTTCCGACTTTGGTCGTACAAGTGATTAGATTTGTCTGCTGTGCAAACGCAGGAATCCCCATTAAGAAAAACAGAATAGGCATCAAGTTTTTCAGAGGCCGCAAATGGCTTGGAAAGAGGTACTTAATGGGTATCATAATTAATCGTTTTCGGTTAAGTTGCGGAAAACCAATTATGACCCCGGGCTATTTTTGCCCACGAATTTACCCGTGGGATTCCTATGGTTGTCCATAGGTAGTAGTTCAGACTGCTGCTAGTAGAAGGAGGAAAATGTGAAGTAAAACCTGGATTGTTCTTATTCTGATCCTAATTGAGGATTCAAATATACAACTCCAGATGTCACAGTTCCTCCTTTTTGGGGCTTTTTTTTTGCCAAGTTTAAACAAATAGCCCTTTTAGGTTACGAACTTTTTCCAAAAAGTTGAAGGTTTTGGAAAAGTTCTTTGAAACTGAAAAATAGGGGGTCTGAATAGCTCCAAATTGCCGCCGGATGGCTTCCACATTTTTTATCATACTTCCTTCAAAATCCAGGGTGCTGATCCCCAATTCATTGTGAAGAAACTGAATGGCTTCCCAGATGAGCAAGATGCCTGCGCCATGCTGGCGAAATCGTGGATCGTCTCCCGCCAAATGGTAATAAGCGACCTGATCATCCCATATCACATAAGACGCACTATGTAGCTGACCTCGTTGGTCTACTGCAAAAAAAAGTTTGCGTCGTTGTTGTACATTCAAGGCAGCGTCGTGTTGAAGAAATTGTATCAAGGTGTACGGAATCGGTATGTTTTGGCGATCAAAACTCATTTTATTGACAACGTAAAACCGTTCTGGGTCGTCCCAGTGTTCTATTTTTATTTGTTCGCCCGCTTTTTTAATGTTGCGCCGGATGTTGCGATTGACTCCAGTGAGTACTTTTTGCAAATCACTGACGTCAAGTAAATAAGTGTAACGGGTAGTTTGTTGAAAAGTTTGCCAATACAAAGGCAGCCAATTGGTAATGCTATAATGAAAATCTTGCTTAATGCTGGCTACTGGGGGGATTTTTGTTAAGAGCTCCTCCAAAATCTGGTGTTGCTCAGTTGTACTTGGGGTACCAGGCAAATAAGGACCCATAAATTTAACAAAATTTGGCATCGTCACATACCTAAATCCCATTTTTTGCTTTATAAAATACGTCCAGATGCCTTTGACCTCGCCTCCCTCTTCTACCATTGCAACGCCCCACTCCCCTTCCTGGCATACCGCATCGAGATACCAACCTTGGAAAAAGATGGGTAAGTTGGGTTCGGACTGGCAGAATTGCTGGTATTGCGCTTTCATACTTTTACCCTGATGATCATGACTCCATCGCGTAGCGGCAGCAATAAGTTTTCCACCCTTGGATCCGCCTGAACTTTTTCATTGAATTGGTGGATCAACGTGGTGTCCTTGTCTTTTTTTTCCAAAGCTACCTTACCATCCCACAAAACATTATCGACCAGAATGACTCCACCCGGGTTCATTTTTTCCATCACCAAATCGTAGTGCAGGCTGTAATCCTGTTTACCTCCATCAATCATCGCCAAATCAAAGCGGCAATCCAAATCGGGAATCACTGCTTCCGCTCGGCCAGTATGTAATTGAATTCGCGCCCCCAGATCTGCTTTGGCTACGTACTTTTGAAAAATATAGGCCAATTCCCGATTGGGCTCAATTGTGTGTAGTATGCCATCCGCAGGCAAACCTTCGGCGATACAGATCGATCCATATCCGGTAAATGTACCAATTTCAAGGGCGAATTTGGGTTTGACCCACAAGCTGATGAAACGCAACAACTGGCCTTGCAAAGGGCCGGTCATCATTTGTGGTGCCAGGGTTTTGAGATGGGTTTCGCGGTCCAGCTCGTGCAACACTTCGGAAGGTGCTGTACTGTGCTGGATGCAATATTTGTAGATGTTGCGAAGCGAACGTTGCATGTTTGAATAAGTTGAGAAGGTTGAGGGAGGTTGAGAAGGTTGAGGCTACCGCAGCGACTTAGACGCTGGCGATTCTAAACCTTCTCAACTTTCCTCAACCTTCCTAAACCTTTAAAAAAACAAAGTTCTAAAAGTTTTTTGTACTTTTCTTCACCACCAAATAGAACTTGATACCTTATGAAAAAATCAATCGGGTTTGGCTTGATGCTGAGCCTTTTATTCCCGCTTGGCTTGTGGAGCCAATACACCACGCGTTTCGAAAGCAGCAATGGCACCCAAACTCCTACTTACGAGGAAGGCATCGCCTGGTACCAGCGAATTGCTGCCGATTTTAAAGAAATTGACATCCAAAGCAAAGGGCTGACCGATAGTGGGCATCCCCTTCATTTGGTGCTGTATTCTAAAAATCGCAAGTTCGAC
Organism: Saprospiraceae bacterium; assembly: GCA_027486765.1. Taxonomy (GTDB): domain Bacteria; phylum Bacteroidota; class Bacteroidia; order Chitinophagales; family Saprospiraceae; genus Haliscomenobacter. The sequence continues at coordinate 12,921 of JAIXOO010000381.1, read as the reverse complement.
ATCGCCAAACTCAAAGCCCAGGGCAAGGCGATTTTTTTCATCAACAACGCCATCCACCCCGGTGAACCCGATGGCGTGGATGCTTCCATGATGCTCCTCCGCGATTTGGCACTACACCCCGAACGATACCCCATGTTGGACAGTGTAGTGGTGGCAATTATCCCCTTTTACAACATTGGTGGGGCGCTCAATCGTAGTGCCACCAGCAGAGTAAGCCAAAATGGCCCTGAGGAACAGGGCTTCCGGGGCAATGCCCGCAATTTCGACCTCAATCGCGACTTCATCAAAGCGGATACCCGCAACGCCCATAGTTTTGCAGCCATTTTTCAAGAACTCGACCCCGATTTGTTCATCGACACCCACGTGAGCAATGGGGCCGACTACCAGTATACCATGACCTTTTGTTATGCGCAGGAGGAAAAACTGGGCGGTACGCTAGGGCCTTTTCACAAGGGAACTTTTTTGCCTTTTTTGTATGATCACATGAAAAGTTCCGGTTTTGAAGCCACGCCGTACATCAATGCTTTTGGGCAAACGCCCGACAAGGGTTTTAGTCAGTTCCCCGATTGGCCCCGCTATTCTACGGGCTACGCGGCGCTGTTTCACACCATCGGCATGATGACCGAAACCCACATGCTTAAGCCCTATGCCCAAAGGGTAAAATCAACTTATGCGCTGTTGGATGGGGTATTGAAGTTTTTGGGTAAACATCGTGCTCAACTCCTCGCACTTCGTAAGGCCACCAAAGAAGCCGTAAAAACCCAAAACGAATTCCCCTTGACTTGGAAACTCAACCGGGAGAAATTTTCAGAAATTGAGTTCAAAGGCTACGAGCCAGAATACCCCATCAGCCCAGTGAGTGGCCAAAAACGACTGTACTACAATCGCAGTAAACCCTTGAATAAAATTGTCCCCTTTTACGATCATTATGATGTAGATCTAAAGACCAGTAAACCCAACGCATACATCATTCCGCAAGGTTGGCACAACGTCATTGAGCGACTTAAGGTGAGTGGGGTACAGATGCGCCAACTGACCCAAGATAGCACCATCGAAGTAGACGTCTACATCATCGATGCCTACAAAAGTGCTCCCAATCCCTACGAAGGCCATCACCAAAACACCAGTTTGGACTTACATACCGAACGTCACAAAGTGGCCTTGCGCAAAGGAGATTATTTCATTCCGCTCAATCAATGGCGCAATCGTTTCATCGTGGAAGTGCTGGAGCCTCAAGGGGTGGATTCGTATTTCCGCTGGAACTTTTTTGATACCATTTTGCAGGAAAAAGGAGGCTATTCGGCTTACGTGTTTGAAGACCTGGCGGCAGAGTTGCTGCAAAAAGATCCGGCCTTAAAGCAGAAATTGGAAGAAAAAAAGGCAAGTGATAAGGCTTTTGCAGAGAGTGCTTCGGCCCAGCTGGATTTTGTTTACAAAAATTCGAAGTATTGGGAGAAGGAGTACATGCGGTATCCGGTGTACCGGGTGAGGTGATTTCGGATTTCGGATTTCGGATTTCGGTTGGTGCATTGCTTCAAAAGTATATGGTCAATCCAATTTTAGTTTTTCATACCTGAAACTAAATTTTTGGTTGCCGTTAATTGTCAAAGCAATGCACCAACCGAAATCCGAAATCCCGAAATCCGAAATCAATCTATTCCGCCATCTGCGCCAGCACCACCCCCGGATTCAATGCCGCCGCCGGATTATGCGCAGCGGTAAAAGCCGGTGCAGCTGCCAAACGCTCCCGATTGGCGCGCAGTTGCTCGATGGCTTGGTTAAAATAGGCAAAAGGGGTACGAACACGTTGTTCTTTGGCCACATCGAAACCATGCAAATTGCGGGCATCCGCGACGATGCGTTTCAAATCCGCCCCCGAGCAATCGTAAGTCAATTCAGCCAGGTGATTCAATTCACTTGTTTTGAGTTGCAGTACACTGTTGGCGATCAAGGCTTTCAACATCGCTTCTCTGGCAGGCGCATTCGGCAACTTCATCTCCAACCACAACTCTACCCGACCACTGCGAATCAAGGCAGGCGGCAAACTCCCGATGTTCATGGCCGTAAACATCACCGTCACCTGAGCATTGGACCGGGACTCCAAACCATCTAGCATGGTAAGCAAGTAGCGGTACAAACCAAACTCATCCTGGTTTTCAAACAAGACATCACAGTCATCGATGAAGAGGATGCTGGGCGCATTGTGCTTGGCGGCCTCGAAAATTTGGTGCACCTTATTGTAAAACTGATCGGTGCCACTGATCACCGTGCCATCCAGCAAAAAGAACTTGCTGTGCAGACGGTGCGCCAGCGCTCGGCCGATCGAGGTTTTACCGGTTCCGGGAGGGCCATAGAGCAACACACCTCGTTTGGCCCGAATGCCTAATTCTTTGGCCAAGTCGTCGCGCTCCATGGGCACAATGATGTCAATTTCGAGTTGGCGAACCACTTCTTCAACGCCGTAGAGGTCGGAAAAGTCCATGGGATCAACCTCGCTGGTGTCTACGTTGCTGTGCAGTGCGTAGGTTTCCAGAAATTGGATCAGTGCAGCCGTATCAAAAATGGCATCTTCAGGCATCAACTGGCAGGCGTAGGCCATTTGAGTGGCGTTCAAGTGCGGGGCGAATACAAAAACGCGTTCAAAATCGACGGCTTTTAAGCGTCCTTTGCTCAGGGTATTGAATAAAAAAGCCTGATCTTCAGCATTGAATTCCAGCAAATTGATTTTTTGGATGGGGTTCTGGAGTGGTTCGGGGTAGTACCCTTGGTCGCTGCTCAAAACCAAACGTTTGCCACTTTGTTCCAGCCAACGCAGGATACCGTCCAACACTGCAATGAGTACCCCTGGACGCGCTTTGCCATAACAGCTTTCCAGCATATTGTGCACCTGGTGGAAATCGTCGACAATTACTAGGTTGTGCGCTTTTAGGGCTTTGTGCAAGGTAGCAGCAATGCCCTCTTCCAGTGCCAGGGGGTGGAAGGATTGGATTTCGTCAAAAAAATCGGCCAGGCGTAAAAAGTGTCCGCCCGTTTCCAGTGCCAAGCGTTGGAGCATAAAAGTACGGCCATGGCCGCGGGTTACTCCTAGGCCACAAAGGGAATCTTGTTGCAGTTGTTGCAGTAAACTCTGGTAAATCTCGTTTTGTGAAGGGCTTAACGGGGGTAGTTTTACGGTGTTGTTTAAAATTAAGGGGTACAGCGTTTGCATTGGTTTAAGTTTTGTTTGGGGTGGTAACCGTGGGGGTGGGGAAAAGATTCCCGGCGGGAGCTTTTTATTTTTTACACTTATTGATAAAATTGCAACAAAATATAAGCAATGCTTAAAAATTTAACGCACCGTGAAAAACTTGCTGAAGACGGTTTCACCACCATCGAAAACGTCTATTCAGCCGCAGAAGTGACTAAAATATTAGACATCATCAACCAAGCCGACACCTCAAAAGAAACCTTTCGAAAATCGGCGGACGTTTTTGCTATCCGGCAGTTTTTGAAGGAAATCCATGGAGTCGTCGAGTTTATTTTCACAGACAAACTAAAATCGCTCATTCATCAATTGCTAGGTGGCGGCTTTTTTGTAGTCAAAAGCATCTATTTTGACAAACCAGAAACCTCGAATTGGTATGTTCCCTATCACCAAGATTTGACCATTTCAGTCGATAAAAAACTGGAATTGGAGGGGTTTGGGCCATGGACAAGCAAGCAAAACCAATTTGCCGTTCAACCACCAATCGACATTTTAGAAAACATCACCACCATTAGAATCCATCTGGACGATACCGATGAGCACAATGGAGCACTAAGAGTAGTTCCCAAATCCCACCTAAAAAAAATATACCGACCTGAAACTATTGATTGGACAGTGGAGACCGAAGCCTCTTGTCCAGTGAAAGAAGGAGGAATCATGCTGATGAAACCCCTGATTTTGCACAGTTCCAGCAGAACGACGAATCATAAAAAACGTCGGGTCATCCATATTGAATTTTCCAACCAAGCGCTACCTGCGGAACTGAACTGGGCAGAACAATTGTTCCCACCCGGTTCAATTCACCTTTAAACCATCAACAATGAAGACTAGGAAAGAAACAAATTGCCCCCCTACTCCACAATCTGCAACTTCGCAAACTTCAACATAATCCGCTTCTCCTTTTCATCATCGGCGGCTTCAAAGAAGATGGTCGCAATCCGGTTATCCTTACCCCCATCAATGTTCAGCACTTTGCCTTCCCCAAATTTGAGGTGAAGCACCTTACTCCCTATTTTGATTTGTTCGCTAGGGCTGGGTTTGAACAGGGCCGGGTCAATTTTAGGTGCAGCATTCGCACTCGATGGACGCGGCTTGAAGGCACCACTCACCCCTGAAGTACCCCCTGATTTGCTGGGAGTCGGCTCATAATCCGCCGAAAATCCACTGCGCAGCGCCGAAGTACTCTCCAGGTGATCTCGGGGAATCTCCTCGATGAAGCGACTCATTTCGTTGTATTGCATCTGGCCGAATTTGTAACGGCTCATCGCAAAGGTGAGCGTCAGGAATTGTTCGGCGCGGGTAATTGCCACATAAAACAGGCGGCGTTCTTCATCCAGCCCATCCGGTGTATCCATCGACATGAAAGAGGGGAAGAGTTTTTCCTCCAAACCCACTACAAATACAGATTTGAATTCCAAACCCTTGGCGGAGTGTACCGACATCAAGGTAACGTAATCCCCGGTTTGTTTGGACTCATCGTCCATATCCGTCAGCAGGGCGATGTTTTGCAGGTAGGACCCCAGGGATTTGTTTTGTTGTTCGGCAGCGGTTTCAAATTCGTCATCTTCCACAAAGGATTTGATACCGTCAAGCAAAGCATTTAGGTTTTCCAGACGCCCCAGGCCTTCTACCGTTTTATCCTGGTTGTATTCTTCAATCAGTTTGGATTGTTTGGCGATGTACATGGCCGCTTCGTAGGCATTTAGGGTTTCTGCTTTTTGCCCACTTTCCTGTACAATTTTGATGAACTCCTGGATCGACTTTTGGGTACGCGTAGCCGCATCAACATGCAAAAGCACCTCCCACATGGTCAGGTTTTGCTGGCCGCCCATTTCGCTTATTTTGTCGACGGTGCTGTCGCCGATCCCCCGTTTGGGGAAGTTGATCACCCGGCGCAAGGCTTCTTCATCACGAGGGTTGATGGCCAGGCGCAGGTAAGCAATCAAGTCTTTTACCTCCTTGCGTTGGTAAAAAGACAGACCTCCAAATACCCGGTAAGGAATATTGTATCGGCGTAGGTATTCTTCCATCACCCGGCTTTGGGCGTTGGTGCGGTACAGCACGGCGATATCCGAATTGCTCAGGTGAAAGCGGTTGCGTTGCTCCACAATGGTATCCCCTACCCGCTTGCCTTCTTCGGCGTCGCTCATCGTTTTGATGACCTTGATCTTTTGCCCATTGCCCTTACTCGACCAGATTTTCTTCTGAATCTGGCGTTTGTTAAAGCGGATCACTTCATTGGCAGCTTGCACGATGTGCTCGGTAGAACGGTAGTTTTCTTCCAGTTTAAAGACTTTGATCCCGTAGGGGCTGAAGTCCTTTTCAAAATCGAGAATATTCTGGATGGTTGCCCCCCGGAAGGCGTAGATACTCTGCGCATCATCGCCCACTACGCAGATGTTGCGAGGGCTCCCTTCAAAGTGCACCAATTTACGGATGATGCCGTATTGCAGGGTATTGGTATCCTGAAACTCATCGACCATCAGGTACTTGAAACGTTTGCGGTATTTTTCCAGCACATCCGGGTTCTTTTGCCATAACTCGTAGAGGCGGTACAAGAGGTCGTCGAAGTCCATTGCCCCGGCCCGTTTGCAGCGCTCGCCGTATTTGAGGTAAATTTCGCTGATGTATGGCATTTTGGCCTGCCGATCTTGCATTTTCAACTCCTCATTTTCGGCATACAAGCGAGGCGTGATCAGGCTACTTTTGGCCGAAGAGATGCGGCTGCGAATGGTATTGACGTTGTACACGGTTTTGTCCAGGTTCATCTCTTTGATGATGGCCCCGAGTACACTTTTGGTATCTTCAGTATCGTAAATGGTGAAGTTGGGCGAATAACCGATTTTGTCGGCCTCCACTCGCAGGATGCGGGCGAATATGGAGTGAAAGGTTCCCGACCACACATTGCGTGCCTTATCTCCCACCACCTTTTCAATCCGTTCCTGCATTTCTTTAGCTGCCTTGTTGGTAAAGGTAAGCGACAAAATTTCCCAGGGTGGCACGCCTTTTTCAATGAGGTGGGCAATGCGAAAGGTCAATACACGGGTTTTGCCCGAACCAGGGCCGGCCACAACCAGCACCGGGCCATCGGTATTTTCAGCAGCTTGACGTTGAACGGGATTGAGTTGATCTAAATATGATGACATGAGGGTATGGTTGATAAGGGTTCCAAACTCCAAGGTTCCAGGTTCCAAGGTTCCAAGGTTCCTGGTTCGGGCTCCAACCCTGGAACTTTGGAACCAGGAACCTTGGAACCCTCTATTTATTTTCTTCGTTTTCCAGCGCGCTCCAATACTCCACCGCCCTACGGGTATGTGGAATACAGATAGAACCACCAACCAGATTGGCAATGGCGAAAACTTCAAACACCTCCTCGCGCGAAACACCCAGGTCAAAACACTTGCCCAGATGGTAGCGAATACAATCATCGCAGCGCAGCACCATCGAAGCGATGAGACCGAGCAGTTCTTTGGTTTTTTTGTCCAAAGCGCCATCCTGGTAGGCATTGCTATCGAGGTTAAAGAAACGTTTGAGCACCAGGTTATCTTGAGCCAAAATCTCTTCGTTCATTTTGGCGCGGTAGTCATTGAATTCGGTTACGATCGACATGATTGTGGAATTGGTAGGGGGCAAAAATACAATTCTATAGACAGGAAAGAAATGGAGGGAAAACAAAAAAAAACGGGAGGTAAAAAACCTCCCGCTGAAAATCCTCGTTAAGAAACCCTTCACAAAAAAAATTCTTTCTGTTGCTTAGTTTTTTTTGGGGCCACAAAAAATGAACACTCATTTTTGCCCACTACTCATTTTCTTATTCCTGACCGAAACGCAGATTAGAATCCCAGCATTGAGCTCTAACCGGCGTCTTCGAGCAGAAACTATGATTTGTTACGCGAAACTAGTTGAAAACCAAAAAACTACTGGAATAAGACCCTCCACGCTCCGATTGACTCGGAATGGAGTTATGTTTGACTTTATTGTCTTCGCTTGGTGTAGCAGGTTTAGTCATTGTGGGTGCGATCCGTAATTCTTGTACATGACTGATCACATTATCGCCACAGGTATCGTTGATCGTCCAGGTTCTCAGGATACGGTGCTGTTCGGCATCGATCCTATCCTCAAAAGTGACCTGCATGCCATTAAAGGTTCCAGCCAGTACCATTTGATCCTCAATGGTTTTGGCGTTGCCATCGGCATCCAGCACGGGGTAACCAGTATATTCCGGTTGAACGCTTTTGGTTACTTGAGTATTGCGAGGAAACCGGATATCGCCCAAATTGGGTTTTTCTACCGCGATGTATTGACTGGCTACCACCTGGCGAACTTCGTTGACCCACTCGCGGGTAATCAGATAAGCCAGGTCAGAGAGGAATGAAAAATCTTTTACTATAACTGATTTGCTTGCGGCTGGATTGATTTGCAAGTGCAATTCCTCACCAGCGCGCATGAATACCGATACTTTACCATTGTCTGCTGCAATTGGTCGGGAATTGACAAAAACAGCAAGTGCGGTGGGGTTAGAAAGGGAGCCCCCTAAATCGTTCCAGTTGAAAGAGACGTACCCGCTGCTGGGCATCTTTACTGTGAAGCGCGGAGCCCGGCGGTCAGCCACAACAACCGGATAATCATTGGTCCCTTCAACCAATAATTGACCGGGAGCTCCGGTGACATCTACCCCACCGGCACTCTTTATACTTGAGTCCATCCAACGAGATGGATCAAAATAACCTACGAAATCATTGGCATTACAACCGAGGTCGTAGCGTTTATCCTGTACCAACAGTGCTGTAGTTTCCGAGATCGCTTTAAGGGCAAGAGGCGATGGAATGGCACGCAGATCCAATTCTCCCGTACAAACTACTGAAACATAATCAGTACTTGCTTGATGAGAAAATTGACTAATGACCTGTTGTAGGCTGGATGATTTTTTTTCTACAACCACAGAAAGGCTTGCTTGCAAGTCTGTTTGGCTGTAGAGAAAGTTACTTTGTAGGGCAAATAGGAACGCACTACAAAACAACCAAGTGATCCTGATTATAGTACCTTTGCACATGAGGACAAAACTTTAAGGGTAGACACGATGGATTAGACGAACATCGGGCAGGATGGTCACCTATGGCTACACTACATTTTGACCTTTGGGCATGATAAAGTCAGGAAAGTATGGATAGAACGCAATGGAGATAGAAGTCAATTTTTTGTAATCGGTTGTCATGGGAAAATGTTTTGGGATCAAAATCTAGTCCTCAGCTGGACTTTTGCATTTCTTGTTGAACAAAGATAGAGGTTAAACCCGTAGCCTAGTGCATTTTTGTCACAGAAATTTCACATTTTTTTTCGGCTAATGGATTTGAGCTTCATTTTCTTATGAACAAACAAATCAAGAACGAGTTTACTTATAAAAAATTATGCAAATCAAACGCAAGGAATGGCAACAATTCATTCCACAACCAGTAGAAGCCATCTGGGATTTTTTTTCAAGACCTGAAAATCTTAAAAAATTAACCCCGGCAAAAGTGGGGATCACCATGCTCAGCGACTTGAGCGGGGTAAAAATGCACCCTGGTATGCTCATCCCCTATTACATCAGCCCCTTGCTGGGGATTCGCATGAAATGGACAACGGAAATTACACACATTGACCCCATGCATTACTTCGTCGACGTGCAACAGGAGGGCCCTTATGCTTTTTGGCACCATCAGCACCACTTCAGCCCTCAAAATGGAGGAACGCTCATGCACGACATCCTACATTACAAAGTACCCTACGGCCCCATTGGTACCATTGCCGACTTGCTGATGGTCAACAATATGGTAGACGAAATTTTTGAACACCGCCGCGAGGCCATTGAGTCTTATTTTGGTAAAGGTTAGTCTATCCATTCCCTTTATTCAACAAAATATTTCTGCGATCTCTTTGCTTTTTTTTAGCTTTGGTCCTACAACAATAGGAAAATGGAACCCATCATTCAAATTGACAACCTCAGCAAATTTTTTGGCAAAAAGCAGGTCCTCCACGATATTAGTCTGCACATCCAAGCTGGCCAAGTCATTGGTTACATCGGCCCCAATGGTGCTGGTAAATCGACTACGGTGCGCATCCTGGCTGGCTTGGACGACAACTTCAAAGGCAATGTAAAAATCAAGGGGATTGATGTAAAAGAGAATCCCCTGGCCGTCAAACGGATCATTGGCTACATCCCCGAATTGGCCGACTTGTACGATGTACTCACCCCAATGGAATTTTTGCTCATGGTAGGGCGATTGCACGATATGGAAGATGCACAGATCGAAGAACGCGCCAGTCGGATGCTCGATTTCCTGGGGCTAAAGGATCAATTGCACGAGCGCATGGACACCTTTTCCAAGGGCATGCGCCAAAAAGTACTCCTGGTCTCGGGTTTGTTGCACAATCCAGAGATCATTTTTATGGATGAGCCACTCAGTGGTCTGGATGCCAACGCGGTAATTTTGGTCAAAGAAATCATTCTGCGACTGGTAGAACAAGGAAAAACGGTCATCTACTGCTCACACAACATGGATACGGTCGAAAAAATCTCCGACCGCATTATCCTGATCGCCGAGGGTAAAGTGGTCGCAGACGGCAACTTCCAAGACCTCAAACGCAGCGAAGGCGATACCCTGGAAAAACTCTTTTCCCAATTGACTGGTCAAACCAACTTTGACCAATTGGCCGAAGGTTTTACCCAAACTTTTAACCCCTAAGCCCCTATGAATAAAATTCTGTTACGCCTCCTCCGCCTCTTCGATGGCTTTTGGCGACGCATCGACGTCAATCCAGATCACCTGCATACCATTCTGGAGGTCAAATTAAAAATGGATGGGCGACGCAAAACGGCCTTTAATTATCAGCGCTCTGCTCAAAAGAAGGAAGTCAAAGGCCAGGACATCCTCTCTATGGTGATGATGGCATTCTTGGGTCTCCTCTTTACTTTTATCCTGGTACTATTCAAACACAGTTCCAGTGGTTTGTTCATGTACTTGAGCCTTTGGATGGCCATCCTGGCACTTACTTTGATCAGTGACTTTACCGATGTGCTCATTGATGTACGCGACAATTACATCTTGTTGCCCCGCCCAGTGGGAGGGAAAACCCTGGCGGTATCCCGCATTTTGCACGTATTTTTTTACTTAATCAAACTGGTGATTCCTTTTAGTATTTCGGGACTGATTGGAGTGGGGATCAAATTTGGCCCTTTGGCAGTACTCTTATTGGCCTTTCTGATTTTGATGAGTGTGTTGATGACTATCTTTTTTGTCAACTTGCTCTACTTGATCATGCTCAATTTATTGTCGCCACGCAAGTTCAAAGAAATCATCAACTACTTTCAGATTGTATTCTATGCCTTCGTATTTGTAGGGTATCAGATTTTACCCCGCTTGATAGATTTTCAGGATAGAGGGGCGAGTAATTTTTTGAGCAAAATTTACCTTTGGCCCTTGCCTTCAATGTGGCTGGCCAGCATTTGGGATGTGTTGTTTTACCAGCCGTCACAGCCCATGATTTACGTAATGGCTACGATTGGTTTGGTCACTCCCTTTCTGGCGATTTATTTGGTTGGGTCTGTGCTGAGTCGCAATTTTAGCCAAAAGATGTTTTCGATTGGGGAAGGAGGCACCGGCACTGAAAGCTCTCCTCAACGTCAAGCCGAACAACATCAACAAGCTCAATCCAGTTGGGCCAGCCGCTCGGCGCAATGGTTTTGTGGCAACAAACACGAACGTGCCATCTATGAGCTCACCTGGAAACTGACGAGCCGAAGTCGGGATTTCAAACTCAAATTTTACCCCAACCTCATCATGTTGCCGGTCTATTTCTTGCTCATTTTTGTTTTTCCGGCCACTCGTGGCTCCAACGATGCGCTGGAGGAGATGCGACAAGGTAGTATGTACCTTTTTGGGTTTTATTTTTCGATGATTATCCTGATTTCCGGGCTAAGTATGTTGCAGTTTTCTGAGAAGTATAAAGCCAGTTGGTTTTACCGAACTATACCCATGGAGCAACCCGGTTTGGTCCTTACGGGCTCCTTCAAGGCGATCATTGTCAAGTTTTATTTACCAGTTTACGGCTTGATTACCATCGGCTCCGGCCTCTTTTTTGGCTGGCATATTTTAGATGATGCGCTACTGGCCTTTTTTGGCATTCTGGCTTTAGTCACAGGCGTAGCGATCCTGACACACTATGTACTGCCTTTCACCAAATCCTGGGATGAAGCGAGCCGGGGTGGAAACATTGGGTTCACGCTCCTGGCCATGATGCTGGCGGGGTTGTTTGGCTTTTTCCATTATGCTGTTTCAAGTTTTACTTGGGTGGTATGGGGGCTTATCCCGGTTTGTGCTTTCTTGGCGGTGCTCGCGATGCGGCAGTATGGCAAGACGGAGTGGCGCTACATTATTTGGGAGTAAAAGGAACTGGAATGCATTAAACATAAAAAAGGGGCCAGGCTCCGTTCAGCCTAGCCCCATCCCATCGCTAAAACACGTTTCATTTGGTTTTTTGGGGAGATAGAAAATCAAAAATCTCGGGTAACAAACTTCATATGTGCTTGTCTAACGCAGCTTTTGAACGGAAAATGATGTGGAAATTTTAATTTCGGAAAAACTCAGGGGAAACCCTAAGCAGGGAGCAAGGGTATACCCTAAGTACCATTCTTAACTGAGGATTTACAACCTCCCCGCCAACACACAACTCAATTTCTGCAACACCTTTCCCCCACTCGGCTCAAACAACTCAATCCAGATCACGTACACCCCTACTCTAGCTTTGAGTAGTTCATCCGTCGTGCCATCCCATTTGAGTATCCCCTCCGCAGCCAGGGATTCATTGCGCGCCAAGCGTTTGACTTGCCGACCATTGATGTCAAATACAATGATGTTGGCGAGATAACCAGGCTTATCGGTCTCATAAGGGAGCAAGAGTACGTCCTGGAAACCATCACCATCGGGTGAAAACTTGGCTTCGTCCAGGCGAAAAACAGTCTCTTCTCCACCAGCTGGATCAGGGCGAAAAACCTGAGAATTGGTGTACCCCGGCGTAGCCCCCCCTGCGGAAATGGCGGCCGAATGCCAATTGCCCGCAGCATTGGTGGGCAAATCAAAATTTAATCTTTCCAGAGAGATGCCCTCTTCGTCATCCAGCAAGGGACTGTGTAGTTTATTGCTGTAGTTGAAAGAATCCAGGGTTATGTTGTTGAAACGCAGGGTTATGTTTCCGGCATCGTCATCCAAAGTAGGCAGGGCATTGCTAAAAATGGCCGAAGAATCTTTGAGAACATACCGCCTTTGAATGTCGTTTTTTGAAACCGCCACTGCCACGTAGCGACCTGGCGCCAGAAGGTAATCTGCGGTAATGGGACTTCGAATACCCCCCAAGGGTTTTTGCCGATTGATCAAGATCATTCCTCTCAGGCTGATCAGTTTTTGGGATTTGTTGTACAGTTCCACAAAATCAGAGCCACCCGTCTTTGGGTTAAAAAGAATTTCATTCACAATCAAATCACCCACTGCTGGGACTTGTGGCAAACCGGTCAAAAGCTGCTGTGGGCTACTCTGTACATTGCCCAAACAATCCCGAATCCCCGCTGCCAGCGTCAAGGTATAGGCCTTGGCATTTTGTAGCGGCGTATTCAAAATCAAACGCAAGGTCGTTTTGTTGTT
>JAIXOO010000186.1 GCA_027486765.1 Saprospiraceae bacterium | reverse complement strand
TGACGGAAAAAGTAGGCGAGATCAAAACCAACATGCGCGAAAGCATCGAACTGCTGGAAGAGCGTGAAAAAGGAATGGCCGCCGACCGCCAGCAGCGCACCATGAAGGGCCTCAACGACTTGGCACTAATGCTCAGTGAGGTGCTCAACAACATGCAACAACAAATGTCGGGCATGATGTCGGGCAGCCAATCTTGCCCCAATCCGGGCAAACAAAATCCAGGGCAAGGCAAGGAGGGCAATACCCCCAAGGATAAAATGTCGCCCGGGCAGCAAGGACTCAACAAAGAGATGCAAAATGCCCGTGAGAAAATGAACCAAAAAGATGGCGAGGGAGGCCCCAATGCCAAGGATTTTGCTCAAATGGCCGCCAAACAAGCCGCCATTCGCAAAGCGCTGGAAAAACAACAGCGTAAAATGCAACAGCAAGGCAAAGGCAGCAAAGAGGTGCAGGACATCCTGGATCAAATGGACAAAACCGAAACCGAACTAGTCAATAAAAAACTGAGCAACGAAACCCTCAAGCGCCAGCAAGACATCCTCACGCGCCTGCTCGAACACGAAAAAGCCGAGCGTGAACGCGAACTGGATGAAAAGCGCAAATCAGATTCTGCCCAGGATTATCAGCGTAAATCGCCTCCTGCCCTGGAGGAATACCTGAAAAAACGCCGCTCGGAGGTGGAGACGTATAAAACGGTTTCACCGTCGCTGAAGCCTTACTACAAGTCTTTGGTGGAAGAGTACTTTAAGACGCTGAAAGGGGAATAAGGGCGACCCTATTTGGTAAAAAAAATGCATACCAGGATTGAAATCTTGGTATGCATTTTTTTTGTAGGAACAATCTAGAAGAATCACGGAGTGATTCAATCTTGCATAACCGCGGTCGTCCGCGGGTATGCAAGATTCAACCGCTGCCGCTGTTGTGACTTCAGAATTCGAGATGATTCATGTTTCTTGCGCTACAATTCCCTCAAACCGCAGCCGCAAAACCTACCGTATCCCGATAATACTGAGGCGAAATCTCGGCCCGTTTTTTGAAGAACCTGCTGAAATAGAATTCGTCATCAAACCCCAATTCGTAGGCAATTTCCTTGATGGATTTGGCACTGAGGTAAAGTTCTCTTTTGGCTTCAATGACGATTCGGTCACTGATTAAATCCGTCAAGGTTTTTTGAAAATGAGCTTTAGTGATCTTGCCTAAGGCTTTGGGTGTGATGTTGAGCATTTCCGCATAATCACTTGCGGAATGTTTGGTTCGGTAATGGGCTTCAATGGCGTCTTTTAACTTTTGGAGCAGAAAAGGTTCCTTCAAACTGGACATAGCCGCTTTAACTGCTGGTTGTTGGTTGATTTTTAAACGTACTGCGTTGATCAACACAATTTTCAAGTAGGCGATCAACAATTCATATTGAGCCAATTCAGCTTTTTGGGTTTCCGCCACCATCTGTTCGATCAGGCTTTCAAAATGCACCACATCCGAAACTTCCAAATCGAGGTAAGGAACTTGATAAATGTTGTTGAACAAAAGACCATTGCAGGCAATCTCCTGATGGTGTTTGAAAATACAAAAAAACTCCGGGTGAAAATTGATGACCCAACCTTGCAGGGCGGATTCGGATTGCAAGCGGTACGGCTGATAAGGTGAAAAGGCGATTAAAGAAGGTGCAATAACATCGTACTCCGTAAAATCAGCTGTCAAATGTGCCTGACCGGATTTAATCAGAATGATGCTGAAATAGCTGAGTCGTTGCAATTCCTCAAATGGGTTAGCATCTTCAAAGGGGTAGATTCGAAAAGCCAGGGTTCCCTTCTGAGGGTTAAGCAAAGTAAGGTGTGTGTGCATGTACATGAAAAATTGTGTTAAACTCCCTCCGGAGCATTAACCTGGTTTTGTTGGGCGGCCCTCAATTCCAGCACCTCTTTCTCCAATGCCTCAAGATACGCTTGTTGGGGCGCAAATGCCGACTGAATTTCACTCAGGGTATAGCGGGGCGTAATGTGCTGAGGACAATTCCAGTCGTAAGCTTGGATATCGAACAAGATCATTCGTTCGGGCTGGTGCGGATAATCCGCAGGGTCCAGTTGCTGAAACAACGCGGGGTCATCTTTCAGTTCTACAACTCTGGCATTGGCATACAACTTCAACCGAGCCTGCCGAGGATAGTCTACCATGATCAAGGCAACCTGTGGATGGGTTTGCAAGTTACCCACCGAAATGTATTGCTTATTGCCTTCAAAGTCGACTATACCCAGCGTATTGGCATCCAGCACTTTGATGAAACCGGCTGGCCCTCCCCGATGCTGAATGTAAGGATAGCCATTCTCCCCGATGCTAGACAGGTAAAAACTGTCCCGCTCGGTGATGAATACAATTTCTTGCTCAGAAAGCCCATCGGTATGACGGAATTGTTCCATGCGGGCATAGGTTTTCCTGCTACCGTGTATTTCTTGCAGCGCCTTTACTGCATCTGTAAAAGCCAGGGTCGCATAATTTTGTGCCATTATTTTAATTTTCGATAGTTGATGCTGCAGGGAAATCAACCGGAATTTTAGTCAGGTTGTGCAGGTAGTTCATCACAATTTTGTCGGCAATCACCATGATCAGGTCTACCAGAGATTCCTGGGTATACCCCGCTGCAAAGAAGGCATCCAGAGGAGCTTCATCGGTTAAACGGCCTTTGTTTTCTGCGATAACTTTGGTCAATTGCGCGAGTGCATCCAATTTCGTGTTAAAGGGGGCAACGCCACTACGTAAGTCTAGAACCTGCTCGTCGGTAAAGCCATTCATTTTGCCAATAACAGTGTGGGCTGCCAAACAGTATTCACATGCATTGACCTGACTTACCACCAGATTGATGACTTCTTTTTCTTTTTTGCTTAAAGAGGTTTTGGCATTCTGGAGTTGCAAATAATTGCCAAGCGCATTCCCGGAGTAGGCAATGGTTGCGTACAAATTGGGGACAAAACCAAGTGCTGCTTTTAATTGATCAAAAATCACCTGGTTGTTTTCACTGACTTGATCACGGGTTGGAACATTGAACTGTGTCATTTTTTTTCTTTGAGTGGTTAAAGATTAAAAATCAGAGGCTAAAGAGACTTGCCGCTTCGCCGCTGAATGATGACACAAAGTTCAGGCTTAATGTCTGTGGAAGGAATGCAGGATTGACGCCAGAGCATGGACGATTTTCCCTGGGAGGTGATTTTGGGACCCGATCGCCCCTTTCAGTTGGTAGAGATAGGTTTGGAAAGTTCTTTTTTAGAACTTGGCTTGGACGCGTTTTTATAACCCAAACAGGAATACTTCCAATAATTTAAACCGACATCTATCCCCCCATCAAACAAAAAGAGCCGTTTCCAATCACCTCGGAAACGGCTCTTTCATTTTCCTGCTACAACCCCTAATTCAAAAGCACCATCTTCCGGGTAGCCGTGAAATCGTCCGCTTCCAGGGTGTAGTACAACACGCCGGTAGCATTGAAATCACTTGCTTTCAATAACACCTGATTGGCACCCTTGGCGTAATCGGCGCGAATGCTTTTCAGCACGCGGCCAGTTACATCACTGATGGTCAGGGTAGCGGCACTGGCCTTAGGCAGGTTGAAGCTGATTACGGTTT
>JAIXOO010000193.1 GCA_027486765.1 Saprospiraceae bacterium | reverse complement strand
TGCTTCAATTGCCACAATCCCAATAAAACCAAGGGCGATTTGCTGATGACTACGTTGGAAGGTTTTAAAAAAGGAGGTGAGAATGGTCCCATTTTTCTCCCCTTCCAACCCGATTCCAGTCAGATGATTGCAATGGCCCACTTACCCGAAGATGACGACCGGCACATGCCACCAGCCGGGAAACCCCAACTGACCCCGGATGAGTTAAAAATCATCCATTTTTGGATCAAAAAGGGAGCTGATTTTGGCGCAAAAGTGAGTGCTTATTTGCCCAACGATACCCTGGCCATCTGGACAAAAAGTATCCCTACGGCAGCAGCAGCCTTACCTAAAATTGCCGCCGCTTCGGAAAAAACCATCGAATCGCTCAAAAGCAATTTTTGCAACATCCGACCTTTGGCTCAAGGCAGTCCATACTTGGAAGTCGTGGTGCTCAATCACCAGGATTATCAGGCGGATGTGTTCAAAAAATTGCAAAAAATCAGCAAGAACATTTACCGACTCGAAGCTTCTGGTGCTCCGGTTACCGACAAAGAAATCAACGCCATTGCAGGCCTGGAAAATTTGCGGGAGTTGGGTTTAGGTAGAACCAAAATAACCGGAAAGACCCTGGCCGAGCTGCTACAATTGAAACATTTACAGCTGCTCAAACTGCACGCAAATCAGTTGAAAGCCAAAGATATTGAGCCTTTATTGGGCAGCAAGCAGTTGCACCTCTACCTCTGGGGCAACTTACTTGAGGAAAAAGAATTGGCCCAACTGCGCAAAAAAGCGGGCAGCATGAAACTAGATCTGGGAACTCCACCCGATACCGCTGTGCTGCAACTCAATAAACCCATCGCTGAAAAACCAGTCGCTTATTTTCAAAACTCCACAGAGCTGGTACTCAGTCATCCACTGCAGGGTGCCAAAATTTATTACACCACCGATGGCCGCAACCCCGATGGGGAAAAGGGAATTGGGGTGGTTTATAAAAAGCCAATTTTGATTAAAAACGACCAACAAATCAAATATCGGGCCGAGTTGGATGGCTGGCACGCCAGTATAATGGATTCTTTGGCCTTCAAAAAAACCCGCTTTATCCCGGATCGTTTTGAGCTCAAAACACCCGCCGACCCCAAATACATGGGTGGCGGAGATTCCATCCTTTTTAACCTGGCTAAAGGTGCGCCCAATCACACCGTCAACGATGGCTGGCTCGGCTTTCGCAGTACTGCTCATTTGGACGTAGAGTGCTTTTTCAAAAATCCACCCGAAATTCAAAAAGTGAGCATCGGCACCTTGCTGATTGACAATGCCTATATTACTCCTCCAGTGAGTTTGGAGGTATGGGGCAGCAATACCAAAGGGCAATGGGAAAAAATTGGCACCCAAAGTTTCCCCATCCCGACGGAGCCACAATACGGCAATCGTTTTTACGACTGCAAGGTCAAACCCGGGAAATACGCCTATCTCAAAGTAGTGAGCAAACCCATTGCCAAATTGCCTTCCTGGCATCGGGGGAAAGGGGATGCTGGGTGGCTCTTTGTGGATGAGGTGCTGATCAATTAACGAGCAATTGTCGTAGCGGGAACGTATCCTGCACAATTCTGGATTGTTTTTAATAAAGGCTAGATCAAAAATCAAAGCTAGATCGTATTTAGCACTAAAACCCGCTATGCATCGCTCAAGCTTATGGATTTTGTTGACTTTTGTGACTTTTACCAGTTTTGCGCAGGAATCTACGGTAGCTTCCCAGCAGGAAGCCAATGAACAAGCCGATACGCTCAATTCCATAGCCCAGGTTGACACAAACCCACAAAAAAAAGTCAAGATTTTTGCAATTCCCCTCGTTTTTTATTCACCAGACACCAGATTGGGTTTGGGCGCGGGAGGGATTGCAACTTTCAGGCCAGCAGGTACTCCCCAGCCTTCAAATGTTACTTTTAGCCTTGCTTATACCCAGAGAAAACAATTGTTAATCTGGTTTCCCTATCAAATTTATTTCGGACGGGAAAAATACGTGGCTTTTGGCGAAGTGGGTTGGTTCCGCTACGTCTACCAATTTTTCGGAATTGGCAACAAGATTGACAACGATTATTTGGAAAAATACACCACTGAATTTCCCCGAGTGCGCATTACCTTATTGCGCAATGTCAAAAACGGCAATGCGTTTGGGCTGCGCCTCGCATATGACAATTTCAACATCACGCAATACGACTCCAGTGGCCTATTGCTCCAAAAAAACATCACCGGCTGGCAAGGTGGCCAGTCGGCAGGAGCAGGTTTGGTGTGGTGGAAAGATACACGCAACAACCGCTTTTATCCTACCAAGGGTTGGTTCATTGAGTCTTCTTTGTTTTTTGAAAACAGTTGGACTGGATCGGATTATCAATATTCACGCTTTAGCATAGACGCTGCAAGGTATTTTGCACTTGGGGAAAAGAACGTGCTGGCCTTACACGGAATGGCCATTGGTACCCTGGGAGATGCTCCATTTTTTAGCACTGCTTTCCTGGGCGGCACCAAGCGCCTGCGTGGGTACTTTGAAGGTAAGTACCGTGATGATCACCTTTTGTTGGCTCAAGCTGAATTGCGGCGAGAACTTTTTGGGAGAATTGGGGGTGCGGTATTTACAGGAGTAGGTACTGTCTTTGGTACACCCGGGGAATCGGCCAAAATCAGGCCAAATGTTGGTCTGGGTGTCCGCTTTCAGGTGGATAAAAAACAAAAACTGAATATTCGAGCAGATTATGGCATTGGCGTGAAAAATCAGGGGTTTTATTTGACTTTTGGGGAGTCGTTTTGAAAGGTCAAAGCACCCACATAGGCAGGTTCGATTAGTTTCGTGTTAGCTGGTACAAGTCTCTAGACTTGTACCCACATTTTCGCGTCTCTGACGCACGAGCAACGCGAAAATGTTGAATAAACACACGTCAGAGACGTATCAATATTGGTACAAGTCTGGAGACTTGTACCAGCCCAGCGGGCATCCGCAAGGGATGCCCCTACAGGTATCCTTGGGCTTGTAGGGTAAACAGTTCTGCGTATTTTCCGCCCTTGGCCAGCAATTCTTCATGGCTGCCAATTTCCTCCAATTGACCATTTTCCAGTACCAAAATGCGGTCGGCCATTCGCACGGTGGAAAAGCGATGCGAGATCAACACTGCTGATTTACCCGAGATCAATTCCGCAAAACGTTGGAAAACTTCGTGTTCAGCACGGGCATCCAGGGCCGAAGTCGGTTCATCCAGAATCAACAATTGGGCATTGCGCATGTAGGCGCGACCGAGGGCGATTTTTTGCCATTGGCCACCCGATAATTCCACGCCATTTTTGAAACGTCGACCCAACATTTGCTCGTAACGCTCGGGCAATTGTTCAATGACCGTATTCGCCAGGCTTTTTTCGGCTGATTCGAGCACATCGTCCTGCTCATCTTTGTGCAGGATATTACCTACCGCAATGTTCTCGCCTGCCGTTAATTGGAAACGGATGTAATCCTGAAAAATGATGCCAATGTTTTGTCGCAGCGATTGGAGGTCGTAATCCCGAAGGTCTACACCGTCGATAAGGATACGTCCTTCGGTCGGTTCGTACAAACGAGCCAGAAGTTTGACCAATGTTGTTTTACCCGCTCCATTTTCACCCACCAGGGCTAATTTTTCACCCGCATGAAGGGTAAAAGACAGGTTGCGAACGGCCCAGCGCTCCTGATCGGGGTATTTGAAACTGACATTTTCAAAAACAAAACCACTTTGTATTTTCTCTGGAAAATGTTGGCTGCCCGGCTTAGAGGTAATTTCCGGCTCGATGTTGAAAAAGTCGAAGAGGTCTTTGAGGTACAAGGCGCTTTCGGCAATTTTGGAAAAGCGGGTCATCACTCCTTCCAGCAGGCCATGCAAACGTTGGAAGGAGCCAGTCAAAAAAGTAAGCGATCCTATCGTAATTACACCACCTACGGTTTGAAGCGCAATCAAAATATAGGCACCATAATAGGCCACTGAACCTAGCGCTGCCAACAAAAGCCCCCAAAAGGAACGTTTGATCACAATCTTACGATTGGCCAGAAAATATTGGTGTGAAAGTTTTTTAAAGCGTTCAATAATGAAATTGGAAAGGTTGAAAATTTTGACCTCCTTGGCGGTTTCGTCACTGGCACCGATGTAACGCAGGTAATCCAACTCTCGTCGTTCGGGCGTCCAGTTCAGGGACAAAGAATAAGATTGTTGATTGAAATAAGATTCGCCCAAAAAAGAGGGAATCACCGCGACGACCAGGATCAGAATCAGCCAAGGATTGAATGCTATCAAACCCGCGCCCAAGAAAAGAATCGTGATGATGTCCTGAAATTGGGTCAATACTTGTGACATCAGCACCGTTCGATTGGTCGTTTGGCGGCGCGCGCGTTCCATTTTGTCATAAAATTCGGGGTTCTCAAACTGAAACAAATCCAGTTTGGCGGCGTGTTGCATGATGTCGACCGAAGTACGGTTGGAGACCAGATCACCCAAAAGGTTCTCCGTCAGGCCAATGCCCCGGTTGAGCAAATCCGAAACAATCACAATGGCAAATTCAGCACCCAACCAGGCCCACAATTGGCTGAGGTCTTTTTCAGGCGCACTGA
Source organism: Saprospiraceae bacterium (assembly GCA_027486765.1). GTDB lineage: Bacteria > Bacteroidota > Bacteroidia > Chitinophagales > Saprospiraceae > Haliscomenobacter. The sequence goes on along the minus strand of JAIXOO010000193.1, from coordinate 38,616 downwards.
TCAGGCGGATGATTTCATCCACAATCAACTTGCCCAGGTAAAGGGTAAGCAAAGGTACACCCGCCTTCAAGAGGCGCAAAATGATGTTGATGGTCGCCAGACGGGGTTCGGTTTGCCAAATCAGGGCAAAAAACGAGGGTAAATTTTTCAGCGCGGAAAACTGGTCGGCCAGCTTGACTTTTTTTGAAGTAGTACTCATAACATGAAATTACAATAAAGCGGGAGAAAAGTTTAAAAGTCGAAAGGTTGAAAAGGCAGTTGGTCTCATAAACATTAAAACTTCTTTTCAACACTTCAACTTTTCAGCTCTTCAACTTACCTTTACTTTTATGGAGAATGAGTTGCAAGAATTGATCGATATCCTCGAATTGTTAAAAATCGAAAAAAAGGAAGATTTTGAACAGCACCGCAAAGTGATGGACAGCCTCAGTCCAGAGCAGCGGCGAGCGAAGGGGTTGGCCTGGTATCCCTTAAATGCCATTCAACAAGGCTACACAATTGGAGAACGTGCCTTTGTGGTCGTGGAACGCACGCAGGGTAAAGGGCAAGAGCACCAGTTTCGCGCGGGCAAAACCGTACGTTTTTATACCCAGCACAGCGATGTACACAATCCCGAACGCAATGGCGTGGTGTATTACGTGGACAAAGACAAAATGCGCATCATCCTCAATACCCGTGATTTGCCGGACTGGATCGGCATGGGACAACTCTCGGTAGATATTTTGTTCGACGAACGCACTTACATTGAAATGGAGAAGGCCATGCAAAAGGTCATCTCCGCACCTAAAGGACGTTTGCAAGAATTGCGTTCCGTGCTGCTTGGGCTAAAACCTGCCCACTTTGACCCAGTCGAAACGCCCATCAAAATCGCTTCCCTCAATCCTTCGCAAAACCTGGCCGTAACCCAAATCCTGGCCGCACAAGAAGTCGCGGTTATCCATGGCCCTCCCGGCACAGGCAAAACCACCACCCTGGTGCAAGCCATTAAATTGCTGGCGGAAAGGGAAAAAACGGTGCTCGTCACTGCGCCGAGCAACACAGCAGTGGACTTGTTGAGTGAAAAACTGGCTGAGCAGGATTTGCGCGTGGTGCGGGTAGGCAACATTTCTCGGGTAGATGAAAGCATCGTCAAGCACACCCTGGAGTACCAAATCGCTCAACACCCGGAGAGCAAAAACGTCAAAAAGGTCAAAATTCAAGCTGCGGAATGCCGCCGCCAAGCCAATCGTTTGCGCGGCAAACGGGGCTACGAAGCTTACGAAGAGCGCAAAAAAATGGAGCAGGAAGCGGCTGAGCTTTCGGCCTGGGCCAACTCACTGGAGCAACGCCTCATTGATATGATTCTGGACGACGCTCAGGTCATCTCTTGTACCCTGGTCGGCGCAGCGCATCCAGTGCTCGATCAGCGCAAGTTTCGCACGGTTATTGTGGATGAAGCGGCGCAAGCACTGGAGCCTGCTACCTGGATTCCGATTACCAAAGCCTCCAAAGTAGTACTTACCGGCGACCCCTTCCAGTTGCCCCCTACTGTCAAATCTTTGGTGGCAGCCAAAAAGGGCTTCAACATCACCATGATTGAAAAATGCTTGAAGCGGCTGCATCAGGTCAACCTCCTCAACATTCAATACCGCATGAACGAGGCCATTATGGGCTTCAGCAACCGCCTTTTTTACAACAACGAGTTGATGGCGGCCCCCATGGTAAAGGATCGTCAATTGGACATTGAGCTCAACGCTCCAGTCATTTTTATTGATACTGCGGGTTGTGGTTTTGACGAAAAAGTGCACCATGCCTATCAAAGCAAGTACAACCCCGAAGAGTTTCAAATTCTGCGCGAACACTTGTACCTGTTGGCAGATGCTTTTTTGGAAAAAGAACCGCCCTCCATCGCCATCATCTCTCCCTACCGGGAACAGGTCATGCACATCCAGGAAGAATTGAAGGAGGATCCCCTGCTCAGTAAGCTGGATTTGGACATCAATACCATCGATGGTTTTCAAGGGCAGGAAAAAGACGTGGTTTTTATCTCGCTGGTGCGCTCCAACATGAAGGGAGAAATTGGTTTCCTAAGCGATTATCGGCGCATGAACGTAGCGATGACCCGGGCGCGCAAACAGTTGATTATTGTAGGCGATAGTGCCACGATTGGCAACAATAAATTTTATGGCGAGTTTCTGACTTATTGCGAGCAGGTGGGTGAGTATCGGAGTGCTTGGGAGTATATGCAGAGTTAAAAAGTGAAAGGTGAAAAGTGAAAAGTGAAAAGTGAAAAGTGAAAAGTGAAAAGTGAAAAGTGAAATAAAAGAAATAATATAAAAAGCAAAGGCTCCGGCATATCGAATTTATCGATGCCGGAGCCTTTGCTTTTCACTTTTCGCTTTTAGCTTTTCGCTTAATAAGTCCAAAGGTCGTGTTCCAGGTTGAAAATTTCCTGCTTGATCTTATCAGCTTCCAGCAGCAGGTCGCGGCCAGTGAACTGATCTTGCAAACGCAGGTCTTTTACGTTGGAAGTTTTGTAGATGTAGCTGGAGAAGTAACGCATCTCGAATACGTCTTCCCAAGTCATTGGTCCAGCATCGTTTTGGTCGTTGAACACTTTTTCGCGTGCCAACAACTCACGGGCATCAGGATAATAAATCCAGAACAACACGTTTTCTCCCACCTTATCACCGGTAGAGGTTTTGATGGGCAATACCGGAGCAACACCCAGAATACGCACCTGCATCGTAGATGATTCCTTGTCGAAGAACCAGATTTCTTTCACCCGGATGCGTTGAACATCCGCAGTGAGGTCTACATCACTTTTGATGATCTGTTGTTTTTGCTCGTACGTAACGGGATCAGTTACCATTACTGTATCGATTTTGTACAACAGGCCGTTTACAGCAGAGGTATCGAGGCGAGTTTTGAATTCTTCATCGGCGAAGATGCGCAAAGGCTTCTCTTTGCTGTTGATGGCTTCTAGCAAAATTTGTACGAATGGACGTTTGGGGTAAGCGAACGGGAGGTTCATTTTTTCCCTAACGTCAATGATCCGCCAAATGCGCTTCTTCCAAAAGATGTCTGCTTCACGGGGTTGATCGTAAGGAAGCACCCGTTTTTTGGCCGTAATGCTGCTCTCAACCACATCGTCGATTGGGTTGGGTAAACCATCAGTTGGCCCCGACTCCGTTTGGATGATATCGATCTGCTGCGCCGCCAGGGGGCCAACAGCGATACACAGGATAAAAAGAAGACCGAATAATTTGGCGGCCATTTTCATATTCTTGCTTTTTACTTTGACAAAAAAGTGTACCCAATAAACGAGTTTATTGGGTACAGTAGTATAACGGATTCTTAAAAATTTTCTCAAGCGATCAAATGGATTTCATCCTTGAAAAAAATGCAGCATCCAATGTATACACATGCCGTATTATTGCACTTTGAAGGTAACTTGGTTGATCTTACGACCCGCCGCGTCTCCAGGGCATTTTGCACGAATGTTGTCAAAAATGTAGGAATCACCTGGCTTGGCCTGATTGATAATGTTTCGAGCCTGAGCACCGAATGCACCTCCTGGGTTAGAAACCTGAATAGGATCTTGACGACGTGGGATGTAAATCACGTTGTAGCCTAAGATGTCGCAGCGTGCTTCGAAGTCGAAGTTTTCGAGTACTGGGATTACTCCGCCCTGTGCCTTCAATACCCCGTTGCCAATCTCACCACCTGTAGTGTTGTTGATTTTTGCAACTGGATCTGGAATTGGCTTAACGCGGAATTCAAACGCAGTAGCTTTCAATCCACCACCAGACACCGTAACTGTTGCACGTCCAGGAGAGGATACACGAGCGGTGTACTTGCCACCACCACCAGAAAGTGAAACGCCACTTCCCGATACTCTCAATTCGTTACTGGAGACTCCAGCAGCTACTACAGATACGGGGTTATCAACACCCATGTAGAACACGTTCATTTTGTCTGCCGAAACAGTTACTGAACGGCGACCTACTTCGTATTCGAAATCTTTGGTGTAAGTTTTGCGCTCGTTGGTAGAGGGGTTAGTCAAAGTCACCGCTACTTTGTAAGGGCGAACCCCCGTTCCAGAGGGCGTCTCATTGAATTTTGCAACACCATCAACTACTGAGAGTGCACGACCATTTACGGTAATCACAACGTTTTCAGTAATCGACTTAGAGCTTGCACCCACAGAAATTTCCGACTCAAATTGTTCGCCAGCAATGATGTAACTTTTCTTTGCAGAAGAAATAGGAATGAAATTGTCAACTTTGAATTCCACTGCACCTACTTGGCTCAGCAAAAAGTTCAAAATTGCCGCTTCACTACTCTTCATATCCTGCTGATATTTAGACAACAAAGGGAAAGCTGCAGCAAGTGGAAGTTGTTTGAACGTGTATTCCGACCAGGTGTTCACGCCTCTTTCTTTCTTCCAATCGTCTTTTCCCACCTTAAGGGTGATGTTGCCTTCCTGCTCAGCAATGGTTTTATCATTGATCAGGGAAATACCTTTGAGGCCTCTCAAGATAGAAATCAACTTCTCGTGCGTCTCATTGATGCGATCAAAAAGTTTGTCCCCATTTTTTTGAGTGACCATGAAGCGGGTTGTTATGTCCTTGTTTTTGTAGCCTTTAGGTTGCCCAGCATGGTGCGCATCATCAGCAGGATAGTAACCTCCGGTTTCTTTAACCATTGCTTCGCGTAAGGTTTCAACGTAGCTGTTGAATTCTTTTGACAAAGTTTGTACTTCCTTTGCTGCGGTATTCAAACGACCATATACACTAGGGTTCGTTTGAACTGCTTTCGCAAGGTTCTGAACTGTTTTGTCGTTAGACTCATTCAAAACAGAACTACTATTTTTGATCCCTCTATCGATTACAAAAAAGGCATTAATAATCTTCGCAGAAACGTTGAGGGCAAGCATGGCAGTTAACACGAGATACATGATGTTAATCATCAACTGCCGCGGCTCCTTTGGAATTGACATGTTTTTTCTTTTTTCCGGGTTAGAAAAATGATTCCGAAATGGGACCGATTACCCTTGGCGAACGTTGGCCATTGCCGTGATCACCGAGCCATACACATTATTCAGCGAAGAATAAGTCGTGTTCAGCTTGGAAATGTTTTTGTTCAACTCAGTCAAACCTTCTTTCACTACTTTGGTTTCTTCGGCAGAGTCAGTCAAATCAGCCATTGCTTCGTTCAACTTGGTATAGAAGTTGTTCATTGACTTGAGTTGCTCTTTGGTGCCAGAGAAGTCTACTTCTTGCAGCGCTTTCAGCGAACCCAGGCTTCTGGACATGCCTTGCAATTCTTGCAACATGCCACCCAATTGTTGTTCTACTACTTCACCATTCAGCGCTGGAGTATTTACAGGAGCACTTACCGTAGAGATACCAGGCGTCATTGGCTGCATGGGAGCATTGTAGCTATCCAAACCTGGGTACAGTTTTTCCCAGTAGTAATCTTTATCAGGGCCAATTACACCCAAGAAAAGGAAAAGCAGGGCCTCCGTAATCATACCGAGAATCAACATTTCGTCAGCGAGTGGCCATGACATAATTTTGAAGAGTGCACCAAGCAGTACTACAGATGCACCAACACCAATGATCAGGTTTTTGAGGTACTTGAATCCTTTCGATTTCAGGAAGCTCATTGTTCAGGATTTTTTTGATGGTTAGACAAAGAATATGGTTGTTCGTTGGGATTTTTTACCCAGGTTACAATCACAATAATGGAGATTCGGGAAAAGGTTACAGTTTGGACCAAAAAAAGTTGAGAAAGTTGAGAAAGTTTAGGCTACCGCAAGCAACTTTGACATTGATCAGCCTTGAGGTGTTTGTCATTGGAGTAGCCTTAACTACTTAACTACTTCTACTTAACTACTCAACATCTAAACGCCCACAAAGCGGAAGGATACTGCACAACAAGTGTGCAGTATCCTTTTGCTTTATCGATCCAGATGTGGATTAGAAGTCGTTGATGGAACGGCCCAAGAAGGTCAGTGCACAACGGAAACCTACGTAAGACTTGGTAGTGTCTTGGTATTCGAAGCTACGTGCACCCGTCTGAAGGAAGTGGTGAATGTCTTTCCAGGAACCACCACGAATAACTTTGCGCTTATTTTCTGGTGTATCATCATCCTCGGCATCGTAACGGATGTCCGGGTTCAAATCGTGCAAGAAAGAATAAGCGTTCTCATAGTATGCTGTATTGGTCCATTCCGAAACGTTGCCAGCCATGTTGTACAGGCCATAATCGTTAGGAAAGTAAGCATCGGCGCTAACGGTGTAGAAACCACCATCTTCGGGATAGTTGCCACGACCAGGTTTGAAATTGGCCAACAAACAACCTTTGGCATTGCGGATATAAGGCCCGCCCCAAGGGTACATTGCCCGATCACGACCACCGCGAGCGGCATATTCCCATTCATGTTCGAAGGGGAGTCGGTAGTTTTCGGTGTTTTGACCGTCTTTGCTATCACCAGTTGCTTTGTTCCACAACATGGTGCGCCAGTAACAGAACGCATTAGCGGTATGCCAGTCGATGCCCACTACGGGATACTCATCGAAAGCAGGGTGCCAAAAGTAGTTCCGGGCATGCGGCTCATTGTAAGAATAGGCAAAGTCGCGTACCCATACCAGCGTATCGGGATAAACGTTTACCTCTTTTTCTTTGATGAATTCATTGCGCGGAGAACGGCCACGGTCGTTAGCCGCTTTTTTCCAATCGTACCAAGAGTATTTGTACTTTAGGTTACGAACGTCAATTTCTTTTTTGCCCGCAAAACGGTCATCGCCCTGGTAGTACATTTCGGCGAGGGCGCCATCGGGGTCTTCCCAATCGATTTCCTGTTCCCAGTCGATGCGACCTTCGTCGGCATCGTCTTCGTCACTTTCGAGGAAGTGCTCCAGAATCGTGTGAGCAATTGAATCCTTTACCCAGTAAACGAACTGGCGGTATTCATTGTTGGTGATTTCAGTTTCGTCCATAAAAAACCCTACAATAGAGATTTGTTTGGGACGCTGAACAAAGGTGTTGCTGACATCCTGATCGCTGGGTCCAACCAACAGGGTGCCAGAGGGGACGTAGACCATACCGTAAGGATTGATTCCTTTCCATACCGGACGGTCGAGAACTCCGGTTAGTTCTCCGCTTTCTTGCTTTCCGCAAGCAACCGCTACAAATACCAGCGCAACTAGTGCAAGCTTGAGTACGTTTTTCATGTTAATACCCGAGTTTTCCTTCAGACTTTAAACAGCTTCGATATAAAGCTGCGTAAATATAGATCGTTTAGAAATTCAAAAAAAGTTAATTGGTGCGTTTCGCCCTAAGTTTAACAATCCGATAGCTCAAACGCGAAGCCCATGCTGCTTATTTTAGCGAATCAAAAAAAGTTTAAAGTACATTTTTCCGCTTATAATAAGCGAGGATTGTAGATGATTTTAGGCTTGCGCCCTTTTCCAATCCCCTGTTGGATGCGGTAATGCACCCTCAACTCGTGAGATCCATTGCTTACTTCACGCAATGGCGAGAGAATTAAATCGTAGGCATAGGCCACGCTCAACTTCTCATTTAGTTTTGCTCCTGCGATCAAACCAAGAGCATCAATGCTATTGGAATTATACCCTCTAAACGAAGCGCCGCCAAAGATATTGTCATTATATCGAATTAACAAACCTAGGTCAGTTTGTATTTGTGTTAAATCCGTACGTACTATAGCAGATGGTTGAAACAATAGACTGGTTCCCAAAGGAAAGGAAGTTTGGGCATTAAAAAAAATGGTTCGTGTCGTATTTAGGTCAAATTCACTGAGCTTGATACTTGCCGCAGTCGCATTGCGCACGGCGAGACCAAAGTTCCATTTTTCACTTTGGTAATAAGCGCCCAGATCAAAAGTGGGCGACATGCCACTCATCGCTCCCGCAGAAAGAATGGCGTCGTTGTGGTTGATCAAAATGTCCTGATAAGTGCCATCAGGGGCCCGCAATTGGGATCCATCCAGACCATACTGCATAAAACCACCTGATACGCCCAAACCAAGGGTGGCTTCGCCCAATTCCAACTGGTAGTTGTAACTAAGCATCAGATTGCTGTTGCGCTGGGCCCCTAGTTCATCATTTTCAAACTTCACGCCGAAGGCCGCCCGGAATTGGGGCAGCGGAACTTGCAACAAGGCAAACTGTGAGGTAGGTGCCCCCGGCAAACCTCCCCATTGTTGTCTGATGCTGGCCGTAAGACTCAAATCCTGATCAATGGCTGCTGCACCAGGGTTCCAATAATAAGGACTCAGCATATGCAAGGTATACTGTGCCGATTGTTGGGCATGCAGGCTGGAACAACCTAATAAAATGCCCCAAAAGAGGGTCTGAAGTTTACGCATAGTTCGAATTTTGGATCAAAGCCTGTCGTACAGTTCAATTTTGCGCAGCACCACATCGCTCTGATCTTCGGAAGTAAAATAGAACAAATTGAGCGTAAGTACCAAATCACAATTGATCAATGTAATTTGAAGGGCAAATTTTAACCCATACTTCGTTAAGAAGCCTCGCCTTTGGAAAACATATTCTGAAGACTTGAGTTGGCAAAGAAGCGATTAAAAACCAATAATTCTTTAGTTTCTTTCATTCAGTACCTAACATTAGGTATAAAGGTTGCTACCTCATGCTAGGTAATTTTTGCCCAACGATGATTTTTGTTAGCATAAAACGAAAAAAAACGATCTATTTTGCACCAGAATTGTTACTTAGATTAAATCAAAATAAGCGTACTCGTGGTCGCAACTACAAATACCGGAATGCAATTGGCCAAATTAAAAGTTGGCAGCAAGGGGCATGTTTCCCATTTCACCGATAACTGCATGGCTTGCAAGCTGTTATCAATGGGCATCCTACCAGGCACCCAGATTGAGATGGTACGCGCAGCCCCATTTGGCGGCGGGTGTTACATCAAAGCAGACAATCTTTTGATTGCTTTGCGCAAATCAGAAGCCTGTATCATTATGGTGCGTTAATTTTATTTCATTTTCTCTAGTTCTGTCAAAGGTTTGAAACCAGCTCCATCGCCCACTCCTGAACCAAAGATTGCCCTCATTGGTAACCCCAACAGTGGCAAAACTTCGATTTTCAATCAACTGACCGGCCTACAACAGAAGGTAGGCAATTTCCCTGGGGTTACAGTTGACAAAAAAACGGGTACGCTGGATCTTCCCGGTGGCATCCATGCCGAACTCATTGATCTTCCCGGCGCATACAGTTTCTACCCTACCTCCAAAGATGAAAAACTGGTTGTACAAAGTTTAGTCCAACCTGGTAACGAAAACTACCCCGACGCCATCGTGTACATTGCCGATGTCACCAAGTTGGAAAAGCACCTCCTGCTGTTCAGCCAGCTCAAAGACCTGGGTATTCCGGTGCTGCTCGCGCTCAACATGGCTGATGTAGCCGAACAAGAAGGATTGCAATACGATCTGGAAAAGCTCGGTCGCAAGCTGGGAGCCCCTACCCTACTGGTCAGTGGCCGCACAGGCGAAGGTTTGGAGCAATTAAAGCAGTTGCTGGTTGATTTATTGGCACAGATACCTGCCACCAATGTTCCTATCGACAGCACCCAATACCGTTTGGCACCAGAAGAGGCCAAATTGATCACCCAAGTACAGGGTGATTTTCCTGGCTATACCCCTTATCAATTGGTGCTTTTGGCACACCACATCAAATGGTTGCCTTTTTTGACCCCTACTCAAAAACAAGTCATTGAGCAGGCCATCGAGAATACGGGTTTCCAGGATTTGCAGTTGCAAGTGTATGAAACCATGCAGCGCTACGACCAATTCACCCCTATCGTCCAACAAGCTCGGGACAAAGATGGGCTGGGTTCAGCCAGTTTTACCGAAAGACTGGATGATTTCCTGACCAACCGCTTTTTTGGACCAGTGGTATTTTTTGGGTTGATGTTAATGATTTTTCACGCATTGTTTACTTGGGCTGAATTGCCCATGAACTTTATCGAAGGCGCTTTTGGTGGCCTCAATACTTTCCTACAAAACAACCTGCCGGAACACTGGCTGACGGATTTACTGACTGAAGGAATCGTGACGGGTCTGAGTGGTGTGGTCGTTTTTGTACCACAAATCGCCATCCTGTTTTTCCTCATATCCTTATTGGAAGAAGTCGGTTACATGGCGCGTGCGGCGTTTATGTTTGACCGCATCATGCAGTTTTTTGGCCTCAATGGCCGCAGTGTGGTGGCACTTATTTCCGGCGGCGCATGTGCGATTCCCGCCATCATGAGTACCCGTACCATCAGCAACTGGAAAGAACGCTTGATCACCATCCTGGTTACACCATTTATTAGTTGTTCGGCACGGATTCCGGTGTACACCGTTTTGATTGGGTTTGTGGTACCGCCTACCAAGGTTGGTTTTGTCAGTTTGCAGGCGCTGGCCTTCATGGGACTTTACCTTTTGGGGATTGCGGCGGCCTTGTTGGCTGCGCTGGTTTTTAAATTGATTTTACGCACCAACGAAACCAGCTACCTGATGCTGGAATTGCCAGAATACCGCTTACCCGTCATGCGCAATATATGGCTGACCGTATGGGAAAAGGTAAAGACCTTCACCTTTGAAGCAGGGAGGATTATCCTGATCATCAGCATGGTACTCTGGCTCATGTCGTCTTTTGGTCCTCCGGGGGCAGTCAAACGGGCAGAAGAAGTGGCCCGCCGCAGTGCTCAATTGAAAAACCTGGATGAAACCGCTACGCAGGATTTGATCGATGCTCAGGTGATGGAAGCTTCCTTTGCCGGGCAATTGGGCAAGTTCATTGAACCAGCTATCCGACCACTGGGTTTTGACTGGAAAATTGGCATTGCACTGATCACCTCATTTGCGGCCCGGGAGGTTTTTGTGGCTACCATGGCTACCATTTATAGCATTGGACATCAGGATGACGAGTATTCGATCCGGGAAAAAATGGCCAAACAACGCGATCCCATTACCAAAGAGTTGATTTACAGTCCGGCTACTTCCCTGTCATTGTTGCTGTTCTACGTTTTTGCCATGCAGTGTATGAGTACCATTGCAGTGGTCAAACGGGAAACAAAGTCCTGGAAATGGCCGCTGATTCAGTTTGCCTTTATGACGGGGCTGGCGTATTTGAGCAGCTGGCTGGCGTATATGTGGTTGAGTTGAGGAAAATTACTGCCATAACCGTCATTTAACTGCTCAATCCACCCATTCGGCATCAATCACGCTTTCCCTTTTTCCATCTTCTATTTTTTTTCGATCTTGTCAGCCTCACTGACAACTAACATGAAAAAAATTTCTACTACCCTAATCCTGGGGATCTTTTGCCTGCTGATGGCCCAGGCACAATCCCCCACTGCCTTAAGCATTGACCAAATTATGCTCGGCGATCGCTTCATCGGTTTTTCCCCCGACAATGTCTTTTGGGGCGAAGACAACAAAACCATCTATTTCAGCTGGAATCCTACGATGGACACGCTGGCCAGCCTGTACAAAGTAGTATTGCCCAATGGAAAACCCGAAAAAGTCAGCCTGGAAGAGCAACGCAAAATGGTAGGCAATGGTGAATACAGCAAAGACTACCGCCGCAAGGTATTTGGCCGCAACGGCGATGTATTTTTGCTCGATTTAACTACCGGCAAAGAGCAACAAATCACCAATACCTTTGACAACGAAGGCAGCCCACGGTTTACGGGCGATGGCAAGGGCCTGACCTGGGTGAGCAACAACAACCTCTACCATTGGGACAGCGCTACAGGCAGCATTGCGCAACTGACCAACTTCCGCAATACGCCAGCCAGGCCCAGCGCCAAGCCACTCGAAAACGAAGCCTGGCTGAAGGAAGACCAAATGGATCTATTTGATGTATTGCGCTGGCGCAAAGGCCAACGCGACATCCGGGATCGCCAGAATAAGGCATTAGAGGTCAAACGTGCCCGTGAAATCAACTACGGCAGTAAGTTTCTTGGCGGACTACAAGCCAGCCCTGACCTGCGTTTCGTCACCTTTCGTTATACCAAACGCGCCGAGCCCAAAAGCACGGATGTACCCAATTACGTCACCGAATCGGGCTATACCAGCGACCTGATGGCCCGCTCTAAAGTTGGTACCCCACAGGACACGTACGAGTTTGGCATTTACGACCGTACCCGCGACACCTTTTATATGGTAGACACCAAAAAACTGGAAGGCATTTATGACAAACCCGCCTTCCTGAAAGACTACCACAAGGGAGAAAAACCCTACAACCCCAAATACGACAAGCCCCGCGAGGTTTCTTTTGCCAATGTTTTGTTCTCAGACGATGGCAAAGCGGTTATTTCCCTACGCGCTCAGGACAACAAAGATCGTTGGATCGTACTCATTGACCTGCTTACCGGACAACTCAAACAGCTGGATCACCAACACGACGATGCCTGGATTGGTGGACCGGGAGTTAGTGGTTTCGGCGGGGCCAGCATCGGTTGGTTACCCGACAATGAACACCTGTGGTTTCAATCCGAAGAAACGGGTTTCTCACACATCTACACGGTAAACGTCAAAACCGGAGTAAAAAAAGCCCTGACCAGTGGCAATTTTGAAATCCTGGAAAGCAACCTGTCCCGCGATGGCAAATTCTTTTTTGCCACCGCCAGCGCGGAGGGGCCACACGAAGGGCATTTTTACCGCTTGCCCGTTTCTGGAGGTAAATTGGAAAAAATCACCAGTCTCAAAGGAGGCAATGAAGCAGTGTTGTCGCCGGATGAAAGTACCCTGGCCATTCGTTATTCTTTTGGCAACAAACCCTGGGAATTGTACTGGATGCCCAATCAGGCCGGAGCTACAGCCCAACAGGTGACCAGTTCTACCACCTCTGCTTTTAAAGCTTACCCCTGGCGGGTGCCTGAGATTGTGTGGTTTACCGCTCGGGACGGAGTGAAAGTCCCTGCCCGTTTGTACAAACCTACCAAACCTGCACCAAGTCGCCCGGCGGTCATCTTCGTACACGGAGCAGGCTACCTGCAAAACGTACACAACTGGTGGAGCAGCTACTCGCGGGAGTACATGTTCCACAATTTCCTGGTGGATCGGGGTTACACCGTTTTGGATGTGGATTACCGAGGGAGCGCGGGGTATGGCCGCGACTGGCGCACGGGCATCTACCGCCATATGGGGGGCAAAGACCTGGATGATCAGGTGGATGGTGCCAAATATCTGGTGAGTACCCACAAAGTAAATGCTCAAAACATCGGGATTTATGGCGGCTCTTATGGTGGCTTCATCACCTTGATGGCCTTGTTCAATGCTCCCGAAACCTTCAAAAGTGGGGCGGGTTTGCGCTCGGTGACCGATTGGGCGCATTATAACCATGGCTATACGGCCAACATTTTGAATACGCCAGTGGAGGACAGCATCGCCTACCGCCGCAGTTCACCGATCTATTTTGCGGAAGGGCTGAAGGGCAATCTGCTGATGTTGCACGGGATGGTAGATGTGAACGTGCATTTCCAGGATGTCGTGCGTTTGTCTCAACGTTTGATCGAATTGAAAAAGGACAAATGGGATTTGGCCGTTTTCCCAATGGAGGATCACGGGTTTATTGAGCCAAGTAGCTGGTCAGATGAATACAAGCGGATCTTTAAGTTATTTGAGGAGACGTTGAAATAAAAAGGTTCCAGGGTTCCAGGTTCCAGGGTTCCAGGGGTGTCCTCTGAATCCTGGAATTTGGAACCTGCTTGTATAAAATTTAACATTTGATATTCGTACTTTCTTTTATTTTTGCAACATCATATTATCGTTAAGGTCGACCTTTTATTTTTACTCCTTATTTTTAACAGATTAGACCATAGTCCCATGAAAAATTATTCCTCCATCGCCGTTCTGGCACTGGTATTTTTATTTTTTTACAAAATTGGATCAGCTCAAGAAGGGTACATCCGCTTTGGGGAAAACCTGGAAAATATTGTCCTCCAGGCACATGCTTACCGAACAATCCTTGACGTAGAGTCCCTGGTTCAAACTAATTTGAGCAAGCTCAATATTCGCCGCGCAGTTGATTCAGCTCACGAAGCCATTTACCTACAAAATGGGTACGACCTCAATAAAGATGGCTTGCTCAATCAATTGGATGGCTTTGAAAGCGTTGACGGCGAGAAGTTTTCTCCCTGGAATTCCTACATAGAGACGATGCCGTGTGGGGAGAAGGAGCCCTTTTATTTTGAGGTACGGGCTTGGGGAAAGGATAGTATGCCCGTGTATTTGCAAAAGCTGCTCACACTACGCGATCGAGGACTACGCAGCATCACTTGCACCGCACCTTTCAAAGTATATTTAACGCAAAAAGAGGCTAGTTTGACAATTGATGCATCAGATTTAGTTCTCGGCGATGTGTATGATGATTGCTATCAAATGGTTCTTCCACGGGATACCTTATTGGCGCCCTTGGTCAAAAAAATCAGCCTGGAACCCTGGTACAACGAATATTATCGACGGACACCTGATTCTACGCAACAGTACTTTGAATTGAATTGCAACCACATCGGCTTGGTCATTCCAATCAGTGTGTTTGCCTGGGACAAGGCGGGGAATTTTAGTCGTTGTATCACCACAATCGAAGTATTGGACAGCATTGAAATCTGCCCCGCCCCCAAGCCCATGATTAGGTTGAATGATTCGTTGGAGCTAATTTTACAAAAAACCTTTGCCCAGCCTCGGCCACTAACCCATGCAAAAAACTTATTGTCCCGAGGTTTTTCATTTGCACAATTTAAGAACTTTAAAGTACGTCGCTCGATCCGAAAAGCGAATTTAGCCCCTTGGCTCCTGTTGGGTTATGACCAAAACCAGGATGGCCAACTGAACGAACTGGATGGTTTCGAGGTGCGGCAAGAAAGTGATTTTGTACTGAGTCCATTTTTGGATTCCCTGCATGTATTTTGCGCTGATTTTAGTGATTCTTTGTTCATTGAAGTCAGAGGAGTTGATACAATGGTGACTGTGGATACGCAACAATGGTTCAAACTATTCAACCCTGGCCTTTTTGTTGAAACCCATATCGGCATCACTAAAATACTCACTTTAAAAGGGGGGACTCAGGGAGAATATTTATTCGAACCACTCAAGGTTCAAGAATTTTTAAAAGGCCCTTGTTATACCTGCTCCGAAGGAAATGGGATTGCCGATTTTTGGGGTAGAAAGACCTTAATCCCAAATATTAAGCGACTTGGTTCCACTATCGATTCGTTTCAGCAAAATATTGAACTAGAGTGTTGTGATGCCAATAAAGTAATTTTGTTGAGCATCCAAGTTCGAAAGGATAGGACAAGTGTAGCCGTGGGAAACATTATCGCATACGTTGAAGTATTCGATGAAAAGCACTACTGCCCATCCGATTTTTCTTGTGGCCCAGCTAGAATCATCAAGGGTAAAATAGTCAGCCAGAATGGACTTCCTATTTCTGGTACCAATGTCAAGATCGATGATTTAGATGGCGCTACGGGCAATTACACAACTTTCGCCGAAGGGACTTTTTCTTACCATGAGTGGTTTTTGGGATGGCCTCGATCTCCTTACTACCTCATCACCCCCAGCAAAACCACCGACCCGCTCAACGGCGTCAGCACCTTCGACCTGATCCAAATCCATAGACACATCCTCAACATCAAAACCTTTGACTCGCCCTACCAATACATTGCGGCGGACATCAATCGCTCCGGGACCATTACCACTTTGGACTTGATCCAGTTGCGTAAGGTTATTCTGGGTATCGATGCCAACTTTGCCAACAACAGCAGTTGGCGTTTCATAGCGGTAGATCATATTTTTCAAAACCCGACTGATCCGTTAAGAGAGTATTGGCCTGAAACAATCCGAATTGGTCCATTAAATGGTATTCGCAACGTAGCATTTATTGGCATCAAAATCGGCGACCTCAACAATTCAGCAAACCCTTCTAAATAATTTTTTCATCCCAAAACTGTTTCTCCCATGAAAAAATGTTCCTCATCTGCCGTTCTGGCACTGGTGTTTTTAGCCCTTGGTACGAGTGGAAAAGCTCAAGACGGGTACATTCGATTTGTGGATTCTTTAACTTCCTATCTGAGTAACAGAGCTTCATTCATTGAAGTTGAAGACCTCGTTTTCAGCAATTTGGCTAATTTGAATGTCCGTAGGCTGGTGGACGAAGCAGACGAAAATTACTTTTTCCAACGAGGCTATGACTTAAATCAGGATAATTTGCTCAATGAAAAGGATGGGTTTGAACTGATTGACAATGAAAAATTTTCACCTTGGGGCTATTATCTTGAATTATACCCCTGCAAAGGGAATCAGTCCATTTACATCGAAGCGAGAGGAATAGACCACAATAAGGAGGTGTACCATATCCAAAAAATGCTCAGGTTGAGAGAGGTAAAATTAGTTTCGCCTTGGTGCAAATCCAATTTAAAATTCCAACTACCTCCAGGAGATTCCAGCATTACCATTCAGGCTAAAGAGCTGATTAGAGGCAATGTTTACGAGCGTTGCGTCGGCCAGGATTACAGTGATACCATTGGTTTGGAGGCATTAGATAAATTCAGTGTTGAACCGTGGTATGTATCCTCGCCAAAAAAATATCTAGATCCCAATAAAAGGAGCATTACCTTGAATTGTAAGGAGCATTCAAAAACCTTATTGACCGTTTTTGTCTGGAAAGATTCTTTACCGGTAGGTTCTTGTCAAGCCTGGGTAGAACTCGTTGATACAAGTGGAAGCTGCGGGCAAAATCAAGCCACAATAAAATTTAGGGATTCATTAGCGTACCATTTATTTCAAGCATTCACTGGGTTTAGACCTTTGATTCCAGCCAGGCAATTGTTAAAATCACCACAAGTTCCCAAA
Organism: Saprospiraceae bacterium; assembly: GCA_027486765.1. Classification (GTDB taxonomy): domain Bacteria; phylum Bacteroidota; class Bacteroidia; order Chitinophagales; family Saprospiraceae; genus Haliscomenobacter. The sequence goes on along the minus strand of JAIXOO010000193.1, from coordinate 21,740 downwards.
GCCACGTCATTTAAAATACGGCGCAGTATTCGCCCCAGCGAAATAAAACAGTGGGTAGAGCTTGGTTTTGACCGCAACGCTGATGGCATGCTATCTAAACTAGATGGTTATGATTGGAATTTGGATGGGGATATTGAGGACGAGGGAGAATACTTTCAAGCGAACGGTTCATCTACACTAAGCCCTTATCTCGACTCGATCCCACTGGTCTGCGCGGATTTTGGAGATTCATTGTTCATCGAAGTGTCTGCCACTTTCCCTGATGGTTCAAGCTATAAAGAAAGTAGAAGATTGTTTCTTAGTGCTTTACCCCCCTATTTCACCACTTATCAACATAGCTATTCCAGCTTCATCAAGTTGAAGCCAGGAGCAGAAGCCAATGGTTATAGCAACAATGGCATCGGTGAAATCAAAGTTTCTGATCTGGTAAAAAGCCCTTTTTACTCCTGTCTGGATACCAGCGACAAGGTTGATCTTTGGGGAAGAAGTGCCTTAACCCGGACTTCTCTAGGCCGTACCAGACAAGCTCCAGATTCGACCCGGAAGGTAATTTTCCATGAATGCTGTGAAAATAGGAGTCCATACTTGTTTATCAAAATTCACGTTTGGAAGGATAATTCGCCAAATCCCATTGCTGAACATTTTGCTTTTGCTGAAATTGGGGATACCCTGAATGCTTGTTTTACATTTGGGTGCTTGGGTGAGCCACCGAGTATTGGTACCATAGTAACCGGATCAATTAACACTTTACAAGGACAACAGCTAAAAACCTACCAAGTCAGAGTCATTAATCAACAATATGATCCTTTTGTCTATGTCAATGAAAATGGTCTTTTTTCCCATTATGTTCGCTTTCGCAACGACTTTGACCACACTTACTACATCCCCGAAAAAAATGACGACCACTCCAATGGCGTCACCACCTTTGACCTATTACAAATTCAACGCCATATTTTGGGCAAACAAGTGTTCACAACGCCCTACCAGTTCATTGCTGCGGACATCAACCAATCGGGAAACATCAGCACTTTAGACCTACTCCAACTACGCAAAGTGATTCTCAATCTTGAAACAAAATTCCCCAACAATACGAGTTGGCGATTCATCGACGCTGCCCATGTATTCCATCAGCCTGAGGAGGCGCTTACCAAGTATTTGCCAAACCGAGTTTTGATCAAAATACCCGCTACAAGTCGGAGAATTGACTTCATTGCGGTCAAAATCGGTGACCTCAACAACTCGGCCACCCCAAAATAAAAGCTCCCCACTACCGAATACAAAGGATAAACATTAACTTTCCCCCATCTAAAACCTTATTCGATGATCGGACTGATTCAAGTAGTCATTGGACTCGTTTTTTTGCTTTTGTTGTTGAGCCTGTTGGTGACGACCATTATGGAGTTGATTTCTTCCATGCTGGCCCTGCGTGGGCAGAACCTGGAAAAAGCCATCAAAAACATGTTGGCCAATGGGCAAGCGCAGGGTGAGCTATTCCAGGCATTTAAGGGCAATGCGCTGTACAAACAACTGTGCAACTACCGTGGTAATGCCAAAGTCCGCCCCCCCTCCTACCTCAGTTCACAAAACTTCCAGTCCATTGTCATGGACATCATCCTAAAGGGTGACGATGCGGGTAAGCTGATGCAAAAAATTGAAGAAATCCCCAATGAAGAGCTCAAGCAGGTGCTCAAACAATTGCTCAATGATGCTGGCTATGAATTGGATGCCTTCAAAGAAAAAATGCAGGGCTGGTACAACGATGTGATGGACCGCGCGGCGGGCTGGTACAAGCGCAACATCCAGATTTTAGTCACCTTTGTTGGTTTGGTGGTCGCCGTCATCTTCAATGCCGACACGATTTCCGTGTACCAACGCCTGGAATCCAATCCCGAAGAACTCAAGGAAATTGTGACCATGGCCGAAGCATATGCCCAAAAAAATGAGCTGGACATCCAAACCGGCGGCTCAGTGCAACAGCAATGGGATCAGGTCAATCACCTCATTCAGGATGAATTACAGCAGGCCAATTCCCCGCTTGGCCTGGGTTGGCATCCTGAAGATTTGCAAAGCATGACGCCCAGCGATTGGGTGGTTAAAATCCTGGGCTGGATCGTTACCGCTCTGGCAGTATCGCTTGGTGCTCCATTTTGGTTTGATTTGTTGAAAAAACTGGTCAACATCAAAGCCGCAGGCAATGAACCTAAAGCCTAGCATGTCTTAAATTTCTCCTAAAATCAGGTCAAAATGGAACCCATGTTCCAAAAAAATGGGTTCTTTGGGCTTTGAGAATGGAAAAGTTGAGAAGTTGAGGAGTTGAGAAGTTGAGGATTGCTTGCGTCTAAGTCTCTGCGGTAGCCTCAACTCCTCAACTCCTCAACTCCTCAACTCCTCAACTTCTCAACCTCTCCGAAAAAATTACTTTAAGATGCATTCAGAGACTTTGGCTATCCGCGGGCAAATGGACCGCACCGACTACCGCGAGCACAGCCCCGCGATGTACCTCACCTCCAGTTTCACTTTTCCCAATGCGGAACTGATGGCCGATACCTTTGCCGGCTTGAACGACGACATCATTTATTCTCGCTACAACAATCCCAGCGTAGACGAATTCATCAATAAAGTGTGCCAGTTGGAAGGCGCTGAGGAGGGTTTTGCTACCGCCTCGGGGATGGCAGCCGTATTTGCAAGTATGGCAGCCTTGTTGCGTTCTGGCGATCACGTTTTGGCTTCCCGGGCCGTTTTTGGCTCAACCCACCAGATTTTGACCCAAATTTTCCCCAAGTGGGGCATCACTTATACCTATGTTGATCCCGAGGACATCGACAACTGGGAACAACACATCCAACCTACTACCCGAATGCTGGTACTGGAGTCTCCATCCAACCCTGGCCTGGCGCTGATTGATTTGGAAAAAGCCGGAGCATTGTGTAAAAAACACGGCATCATCTTCAACATCGACAATTGTTTCGCCACGCCTTGTCTGCAAACGCCTACGGATTATGGCGCAGATTTGATTGTACATTCTGCTACCAAGTGGATGGATGGCCAGGGCCGTGTACTCGGCGGGATTGTGGTGGGCAAAGCTGAATTCATCGAACCCATCCGTTTCTTTTGTCGCCACACGGGTCCAGCCATGTCGCCATTCAACGCCTGGGTGTTGAGCAAAAGTTTGGAAACCCTGGCCGTACGGATGGAACGGCATTGCAGCAATGCCTTAAAATTGGCGCAATTCCTGGAGCAACACTCTGAAGTGGCCAAAACCATTTATCCGTACCTACCTTCACACCCTCAGCATGAGCTTGCCCTCAAACAAATGAAAATGGGTGGCGGAATTGTCACCATTGAGGTAAAAGGTGGATTAGAGCAAGGCCGGGCTTTTTTGAACGCAGTGAAAATGTGTTCCCTTTCTTCCAATCTGGGCGATACGCGCAGCATTGTAACCCACCCTGCTTCCACTACGCACAGCAAGTTGACTGAGGCCGAGCGGGCTGCGGTGGGCATCAATCCTGGCACGGTGCGAATCTCCGTGGGATTGGAGCACGTGGATGATATCATTGCGGATATTGATCAGGCTTTGCTGGCGTCACATTCGTAGAGACGTAAGATCGTACGTCTCTACTACCGATTAAACGGAAATTCATTGATCCAATGAAATCCCCGATTGACCAACAGAAACGAATTCCGGTCTATCGTCCGCATTTTGATCAATAAGGTATCTCGTTTGGATTGCCCCCGCAAAATCAGTTGTCCTTTGCTGGGTTGCTCGTAAGTCAGCTGAATTTTTTGCAGGGTATCCCGCTGAGGCGACATTTGAATGCTTTGCTTTTTTTCATCCACCACAAATTCAAAACCCCGCACACTATCGCTGACCATTTTGACCATTGCACGGTCTTTGTAACTGATGATCAACTTGTGCCAACGGGAAGTATCGGTACGTAATGGTGGCAGGGTGTCTCCATTGTGGACAAAAGTTTCCACTTCGTACATCCCATACAAAGGTGGCTTGGGCGCTTTTTCACCAAACTCCTTTTGATACCCTTTGGATTGGATCAAGGCATAAACCATCAGTCCCCCGATGAAGACAATTTTAAAAATGGTACGGGCCAGATTTAGTCCAGCACTCGAAAATACCGCAATAAAGCGCCGGGCATAAACGGGTTCGTTAAGGATCAAAAAATCGATCAATCGGATGGCGTCGGGCCACAATACATATATAGCCATCCCGACGAGGTGCATCGAGTACAACTTGACCGGGATATCAAAACAAAAATTCATCGCCACCACATTGCTCATTACCCCAACCACAATCAAAGCTCCAAGGGTAGCCGTACGCCGAAAGCACAGCAAAAAGCCGCCTAGCACCTCTAAAAAGCCTACAAAAAAATTGTACCCTTTGGAATAACCCATAAAATTCCAGGCTAACCCCATCGGTGAGGAATCACCCAAAGCTTGCAGCAGTTCACCCTGCGAAGGAAAGGGAAATTGCAGTTGAATTACCTTAAAGAAGCCATACTGCAGCATGGTGTAAAAGAGGTAGTAACGCACCATCACCCGCGACCAGTAGTACAATTTATGGTAATCATTGCGGTGCCGATCTACAATGCTCCAAATCAGTGCCAACAGAATAGATAAAATAAAATTCAGGAAAACTTCAACATAGTTGTAAGTAGTATCTCCACTACCATTGGGTCGCACTGTGATGTCGTAAGGAATATGCAGGATGTGTTTGCCGGTCCACTGAATGAGTTTGAACCAATAGTCGCCAGGAAAATTCGACAAAGCCAGCCCAATAATACCTGGGATGATCAGGAGCGCAAAATAAACGGCCAGAAAGCGGAAGGTGAATTTTTGCAGGCCAGTCCAACGAATTTTAGGGTATGGTGTGGCTTCCATCGGTGTTGTTTAGGTAGTAATGCTCACGAAAATAAGCATTATTCTTTTTATTGGCCCATCATTTTACATTCCTTGAGTGCGGTCCCCCACAACCGCCAATGCAGGCAGCCCATTTACTGGTTTATCCAAGTAAAAATAGGCAGTAGCGCAGTAGTCCTCCTGTCGGTAAAAATTAACCCAGCCATCGGGAAAATTGGGCGAATCAAGGGCAGGCGGATTGCCTTCCAATAACTTCATAAAACCTTTGTCGTAAGCTACCGAGATAGGCTTCAGGGAATGGCCATCCTTGATCATTTGCCGCACCTGATCCCTGGAATACCCGCCAATCACCTGAATGGTCGCCCTTAACTTTTGCTGAAAATAAATGGGATCGGGAATGTGAAAACGGTAAAAAGACCACTGACGGGTACTGTCGTTGGCAATGGTACAGCCCTGGTGCCACTGAATGAATTTACCCAAGCCCCAACCCGATCCGATGTAATCCTCGGCTCCAGTGCCCACAATCGTAGGGAACTGTCCATCCCCGTCCAGGTAAATTTTGACTTCGCCTTCGCCCCACCAACTTTTGCCGTATTCGGGTGCCGTGATCAGTCCCACATTGACCCCTAAAAAGCGGCCTTTACCTTTCACTTCGGGCAACATGTTGAAATCCACAGACAGTTGGGTTTTGTGCTCCCGCCGCCAGTGGCAATGAAAATATAAAGCATCGGCAGGCAAGGTACTGGTCAATTGGAAGTCGACGTCGTAAAAAAACAGCTCCAAATCTTTGCTGGCTTCATTGGTTACCGTAATACGGGCACCTTTCCGGAAGGGCATTGGAATGCGGCAGTTGAAAGACCGCCCCTCTGGACTGGAGAACAGCGCATTTTCAAAGGGCATGATTTGGCCGTGTGATATGCCAAAAAAGTCGCCGAGTGGCGCGGATACGGCGGGCTGCGTTGCACCGTCCCAATACATGTCGATGCGCAAAGAACGCAACATGGCGGGGCTGCGGTCGCTGACAGTCAGCCAAATGCGTTGAACGATGCCCATACCGCTTACATTGAGCAGGGTCTTGGCTTCTCCAGCTTTGATGGGTTCAAAGGCGTGGCCCTTGGCGGTTTGGTTTTCCATGCCGCCTGCTCCAACAGTGGCTTTGGGATTTTCGAAGGTGGCCCAGCGCGGCTTGTCGGCGCTCATGCGGTAGAGAGGCTCCTGGGCGAGGAGGGCTGCACTGTAGAGGGTGCAGAGGAGGAGGAGGATGTTTGGTTTCATTGCGATCGCTTATCCCACGGCTGAAGCCATGGGTTGGTTCTGTATGGTGGCCTCCCACGGATAAATCCGTGGGTTGGCGATATGTCTTAGGGAATGGAAGTCCAACACACCCACACTTTCACACTTCACACTCACACCCTTTCTTGGTGGCCTCCCACGGATAAATCCGTGGGTTGGCGGTATGTCTTAGAGAAATGAAAGGCCCCGTACGGGCTGCCCTAAGTGGCAGCCCCAACACCCAAATTACATCGGATCGACATCCACCGCGATTTTGATGCTGGAATACCCCTCCTCATTCAACAAAAAATGCTCGGCCTCCGTGATTAAATCTTTGGTTACGCCAATCAGTTTATTGTTGCGCTCTAATTTAATCAAAAAATCGATGAGGAAATACGAACGTACACGGCCTACGTAAGGTACGGCTGGGCCACGCAGGCGATCGCCCAATTTGCTGCGCAAAAAATTGCCGTATTTCTGGGCGGCGGCGTTGATGACCTCGGGCTTTTTGTGCTTGAGGGTGATGCGGATCAGCCGATAAAAAGGTGGATAAAAAAACTCCTGCCGCTCCATAATTTCGCGGGTGTAAAATGCCCGAAAGTCATTGTTCAACACCTCTTTGATCACCGGATTGGATACATTTTGTACCTGGATGATGACTTTGCCCCGCTTGTGTTTGCGGCCTGCGCGGCCTGCCACTTGCAACATCAATTGGAAAGCGCGTTCGCCCGCCCGAAAGTCAGGGAATTGCAGCAACTGATCCGCACTGAGTATCCCTACCAGGCCGACCTTTTCAAAGTCCAGCCCTTTGGTCACCATTTGGGTACCCACCAGTACATTCAGTCGCCCTTCTTCAAAATCGTTGATGATCTTGGCATGGGCATTTTTGCTGCGTACGGTGTCCAGGTCCATCCGCCCGATTTTGGCGTCGGGCATGAAGATTTTCAGCTCATCTTCAATTTTTTCGGTACCAAAACCCTGGACGATCAGTTGTTTGCTGCCACAAGCCGGGCATGCTTTTGGCAACTGGGTTTGGTAGCCACAATAATGGCATTTGAGGTTGTTTTGCCCCTTGTGGTAAGTCAGGCTCACATCGCAGTGGATGCACTCACAGGTCCAATTACAGGTGCTGCATTTGTAGATAGGCGCGTAACCCCGACGGTTTTGAAACAGGATGACTTGTTCGCCCTTTTCCAAAGTGACTCTCATCGCATTGATCAAGTCAACCGTAAAAAGGGATTGCATTGTCCCTGCTTTTTGGGCTTTTTTGAGGTCGACAATTTCCACTTCCGGCAATTCCAGGCCACCAAATCGCTCAGTCATACTCACTAGGCCGTATTTACCAACCTGGGTATTATAAAAAGATTCGATGGAGGGCGTCGCGGTGCCAAGCAATACTTTTGCTCCAAACAATTGAGCCAAATAAATGGCCGCATCTCGGCCTTGGTAGCGCGGATTGGGATCTTGTTGTTTGAAGGAAGGATCGTGCTCCTCGTCAACGATGACCAATTTCAAATTGCGGAAGGGCAAAAACAAGGCGGAGCGAGCGCCCAGCACCAGGGCTTTCCCCTCTTTGGTGCGGTTCCAGATTTCCACCCGTTCGTTGTTGCTCAGGCGCGAATGGTACACATCCACCTGGTCGCCAAAAATCCGTTTGAGGCGATCGATGATTTGGGTAGTGAGCGCAATTTCGGGCAAGAGGTACAAGGTTTGTTCCCCACGCCGCATGGCTTCCCGAATGAGTTCGATGTACACGCGGGTTTTTCCACTACCCGTTACCCCTTGCAGCAGCACTACGTTTTTTTCCTCAAAATGACTCTGTATTTCAGCGATGGAACGTACTTGTTGTTCACTGGGCGCATCGGCTTCGACAATTTCGTCTTCGTAGCCGCCGATCCGACTTACCTCCCGTTCGTACACTTCCAGGATTTCCTTTTTTTCCATGGCCGCAATCACACTAGCGTCCACCTTGGCCATCTTGTACAATTCATCACGGCGGACAAATTCCTGGCCCCGCGCCAATTGCAAATAAGCCATCAGTGCCTCTACCTGCCGGGTAGCTCGACTGAGTTTGTCAAAAGCGTCCTGTAGATTTTCGGGATGGCTGACGTAGGGCTCGCGCAGGCGCACACAGGCGACGGTTTTGGCCTTGAATTTTTCCTTGAGGTCTTCTTTGAGATAAATGATGCGTTTGTCCAGCATGTCCCGGATCAGGGGATAGATGGTTTTGATGCCGAGAATATCGCGGACTTGCTCCAGCGTGAGTTCGTGTTGAATGGACAAGGCCTCGGCAATGAGGTACTCCCGGTCCTCTAGTTCCATGATGTCGCCATCAAACAGGGGGCTGAGGGTGATGGTGGTTTCACTGGCCAGTTTCAGATTGGCAGGTAAGGCAGCATGCATCACTTCGCCCAGGGTGCAACTGTAGTATTGCCCCACCCATTGCCAAAAGCGCAATTGCTCCGCCCAAATGATCGGCGTATCGTCGATGACGGAAAGGATGGCTTTGGTTTTGTGCTCAGGTGCCTCGGTCAACACGTCCAGCACCAGCGCTGCGTACTGCCGTTTGGGGCCAAATTGCACCTCTACCCGCACCCCCACTTGCACCTTGCTGACCCATTCTTCGGGCACCGCATAGGTGTAAGGCTTGGGCACCGCCATGGGCAGGATGACGGTGACGTAGGTATTGGCCTGGGCCGTGGGATGCAGTTCGGACATTTTGTGACGCAAATTGTTTTGAGAGTGGAAAGATAAAAAACTTTTCCAGTAAATAAAAATAGCTTTATCGCCTAATCATATTATCTTATCTCTGTGAAAGTTATCAAGCTTAAAAAATTTGGCCCTACTGGATCAATGTGGATCCAGTAGGGCCAGTTTTTATTAAAACAAGACTTTTCAGTCTAATTATCATCCTCATCAAACAAGTCATCCGCCCCCAGCATATCCGCCAAGGTATCCCGAAACGACAACTTCGCTTCCAACATATCCTTGCTGATCACCTGAAACTCCGAGAGGCCGTGTAGCACCAATTCCATATAGAGGTACTGCTCGTCGCCTTGCACTTGAGGGAGGTTGGATTCTACAAATTTGCGTAGGCCAGCCACACCATCCAGTGCCGCCCGGTAATCCTTGTCGCTCATGTCGTTGAGCAGGTTTACAGCGTTGCCACCACTGAACCAGGCGCGAATCACCCCGTACGGATCGCGATCGCGGCCTTTGCGCAGTTTGTCCGGGTCGGGGAAATGATCAAGGAATAATTTTTTCACCGCTTTGCCCAACAAGTTGATGGCCACCAGATAAGGGCCTTCTTGCTCCCCTTCGTACACCAACTCTACTTTACCCGTAATGGCGGGCACCACACCCCAAAAATCAGTGAGGCGGGCTACAGTTTTGTCTTCCCGATTGATCAAGAGGCGGCGCTCAGCAGTACTGACCAGGTTTTCATAACCCGAGATGGTCAAACGCGCTGAGACCCCGCTTTTTGAATCCACAAATTCACTGTCGCGTGCTTCAAAAGCAATTTGTTCCAGCAAAATTTGCAGCAAATCCGGCACATACACCTGCGCACGTTGCTCTGCGGTCAATTTAGCTTCCTGCTGGGTGATGCTGCGCGCGATCTCGATCGTTTTGGGGTAGTGGGTCAGGATTTGGCTTTCAATCCGGTCTTTCAGCGGCGTAATGATGCTGCCCCGGTTGGTATAATCTTCTGGGTTGGCCGTAAACAGGAACTGGATGTCCAGCGGCAACCGTAATTTAAAACCCCGAATCTGAATGTCCCCTTCCTGCAAAATATTGAACAAGGATACCTGAATCCGCGCCTGCAAATCCGGCAATTCGTTGATCACAAAAATGCTGCGGTGCGCCCTTGGGACGAGCCCAAAGTGGATTACGCGCTCATCCGAATAAGCCATTTTTAATGTAGCTGCTTTAATCGGGTCTACATCGCCAATGAGGTCGGCCACACTTACGTCGGGAGTAGCCAGCTTTTCCACATACCGTTCGCTGCGGTGGAGCCACTCTACGGGTGTATCGTCGCCCATTTCAGCGATCAAATCTTTGGCGTAACGCGAGATGGGGTTTAGCGGATCGTCGTTCAATTCACTTCCACCCACTACGGGAATGTACTCATCCAGGAGATTGACCAAAAGGCGGGCAATCCTCGTTTTGGCCTGGCCGCGCAAACCCAACAACAAAATATTGTGTCGGGAAAGTACTGCGCGTTCGATATCGGGCAAAACCGTGTCCTCGAAGCCAATCACGCCTTCGAAAATTGTTTCCCGTTTTTTGATTTTGTCAATCAGGTTGGCCCGGAGTTCTTCTTTTACCGATTTTGCACGATAACTGCTAGCCTTTAAGGCACCTAGTGTAGTAATGGAATTCATCTGTGCGGAAGCGTTTAAAAAGCTTGTTAGAAGAAAAGAAAACGATTGAAAATCGATATAGTTTTGACCCCAGTCTAAACTATCGACATTTCTGCTGCAAAAACTTTAATTTTAGGCGTTAATTGCCAAAAACAATAGTGGTGGCTCACCACCCAAAAACACAACTGACATGAAAAAACTAGTAGTCTTTGGATTGCTGCTATCCGTTTCATTTTTATTATCGGGTTGTATCAACGTCATTGAAGAAATGACCCTCAATAAAAATGGCAAAGGTTTGTACTCTTTGACCATCGACATGAGTTCCATTCTACAATTGGGTTCGCTAAAAGACCTGATGAACCAAGCTGGTGCAGATGCAGATGCCCAGAAAAAGTTAGGCATGGACAAAATGGAAAAAGATACCACCATTTATTTCAAAGACATGCCCGCCGACCTTAAAGCACAAACGGGAGACGCTAAGTTTTGGGACAAAGCCAAAATGACCATGAAGATGAGCGAATCCGAAAAAAAGCTGGTCATGCAAATGAGCCTCGATTTTGACAAAATGGAGGACATCGAGTTTTTCTACAAAAACCTGGGCACTTTGATGAAAGAAGGTGCTGGTGAAATGGGCGGAATGCCGACCGAAGGTTTGACGCCTGCCGGAGTCGCTTTTAAACTGGCGAAAAAATCACTCACTCGCCTCCCCACACCCAAAGCCGAGAATCAGCCCAGCGGAGAAGATCTGGAAATGATGAAGATGTTCCTCGGCACTGCCAAGTACACTACCATCTACCACCTCCCCAGTCGGGTAAAGAAAACCAAAATGGCCAACGCCAAAATTGACGGCAATACCGTAACCGTTGAAAATTCCATGCTGGACATCATGGAAGGCAAAGCCAAATTGGAAGGACAAATTAGTTTTTAGGAAAGTTGAGGAGGTTTAGGAAGGTTTAGAAAGGTTTAGGCTACGCAAGCGGCATTGTCAACGTCGCTTGCGGAGCCTAAACCTCTCTCAACCTTCCTAAACCTCCCTAAACCTTTTATCATGATCGACCGACTGAAAAAAGCATTCCAAGAGGCCTCCGACGCCATCATGGATCAAGCCGGTAGCCTGGGCGAAAACGCCAAAGAACGCGGCTACCAAATGATTGAAGAATGGCTGCGCATTTTCCCGCGCATGCAGGCATACGGGCTGGAAATGGTCAACTTTTCTTTGACTGTAGCCCTGAGTCCGTCCCTGGAAGTAGAAATGCGCGGCAAGCATGAAGATTTTTCCCCCGAAAGGCTGGATGAAATTTTAAAAGAAAACAAAGGCAGTGCCGCAATGGTCTCGGTTTTCACCACCATCAAAAGTACGTACTCCCTGTACCGCAGCACCGGAAATCCACTGAACGATCCTCTGATTGTGCGCATGAAAATCAAAATCACCCCGGAAATCAAGGTGACCATCGGCCAGGCCTGGACATAACACAAAGAACAAGGGGAGTACAAACATGAATCATCCCTAATTTTTCGGAAAATACAAAGCGACATTTTTTATCACAAAGAACACAAAGGCAGCACAAAGGACACAAAGTTAGACGTTGACAAGACTTTACATCCAAAATAAGAAAAAATCCAGGCCTATTGCTTTGTCAAAATCGCGTCTTTGTGTCCTTTGTGCTGCCTTTGTGTTCTTTGTGCTCATTTTTTCATTGTGATACTTGTAAATTCGGGACGATTCATGTTGTTGCTTAAAAATGCTTTGTGTCCTTTATTTCAACAACTCTAAATGACCCAAATGGTGCCGACTGTGCCAGTGGTACAAGGCCAACACCTTACCCAAGGGGTTTTTCACCGTCCCAAATTCCGGATGATAATAGCCCTGGTTTTCCCAATCCTTGATGCCCTTTAAAACACAGACCCAACGGGTATGGACATCATCTAGAATTCGCAAAGACGCCTCGATTGGCAATTTTGAATCAGGTAAGTTAGCCCAGCGATCTTCCATATAAGGTTTGATGGTCGGAAAATCTTCGGTCAGAGACAGTTTAAACCGTACATATGCATTCATGTGGCTGTCTGCGATGTGGTGCACCACTTGCCGCCCCGTCCAACCATCTGGCCGATAGGGGCTATCCAATTGTGCTTCATTTAAAGATTCAGCAGTTTGCCGAAATACCTGCGGGAATTTTTCGAGGTAAGCGATCGATTCCTCAATCATGGCAGGTGTTACCGTTTCCGGTTTGGCAAATTTGCCAACCGGGTATTGCAGAGAAGATAGGTCTGTAGACATAGTTTGAGTGTATGTTTGGGTGTTATCAATTAAAGATGGGTCTTCAAAATTTTAAAAAATAAAGCAATAAAGCAAGCGCTGGGGAAAATCATTGAATCAAAACTTGCACATTGGAATGCAACCACAAAAAGGAAGCCGGCAATTGTGCGCTGATTTTAGCTTCCAACAAACGTTGGGTGATCTCCACTTTTGATGGCCCTGAAATCAGCAATACAATTTCCTTTGCCGCCAAAATATCGCTCATGCCCAAAGTAAGACCATACAATTTTACGTCTTGCATGTCTTTGGCCATACTGTGCCCCAGTGAGTCCTCCGTAAGTTGGGCAAGGTGGCAATGCGGCTGCAAAAAGGCTCCAGGTTCATTAAAAGCCAGGTGGCCATTGACTCCCAGGCCCAACAAACACAAATCGATTGGCCCTTCTTCTTGCAATAGTTCTTGTATTCGGATGCACTCTTGTTCTGGATCAGCTGGATTGCTTTGGATCGAAAAATAGCGATCCGTAGGAATGTTTAAAGGTTGAATCAAGTGCTCCTGAAGATAGGATTCACAAGTCCCCGGATGATCCATGGGAACACCTCCCCATTCATCCAGTTTAAAAATGCGCAATTGGTCAGCGGGAAAAAGGGATTTTTGGGCTACCAGAGCTTGGTAAGTTAAAGTTGGGGTATTGCCTGTAGCCGCGCAAAGCAACAGATCCGGTTTCTTTTGAATGGCTTGGATGATGATTTGGCTGGCTGCTTCGGCAAGGGCTGTTTCCGAGTCAAAACGTTGAATGTGCATAAGGGCGGTTTTTATCCCAAACTGATTAAAGTTCCATTTCCAAAAGCGCATAGCTCAATGCCTTGCCGTGCGTATCCATCGCTAGCGAGGTTGTTACGCCCCCCATCAAGGCCTGTTGGCAAACAAACAGCAAGGCATGGATATTCTGCAACTCGTAGCGAATGATTTCACCTGCAACGACGTCTTTCAAATGGGCTTTTACCCTTTCTGCCGTGACTGAGTCACAAAGCAAGTCGTAATCCGTCTCTTGATACGGGATCAGGGACAGGGTGAGGGTATTTCCTTTGTCGCCGGCGCGGCTGTGGGCGATGTTGTAGAGTTTCATAGGTCAAAGTTAATAGTACTGAAATGCGACCAAAACAACATTTTTTACCGCAGAGTTTCGCAGAGTTCACACAGAGTTTCACGGAGTTTGGGCCACCAAAGGTGGCTAGGATTACTCAGAGGCGCATTGAATGAACACTATTACAAACAATCAAAATTTAATAGAGTCAGGCCTCCAGCCACCGAAGGTGGCAAAACTCCTAAAAACTAATAAACTCTGCGGGTACTCTGCGGGTACTCTGCGAAACTCTGCGGTAAAAAAATCCAACAGTTCAGAACTCACATAAAGCTTACATTGTAAAAATGGTCACTTCGGGTTCCACCACTCCCCGATCCAACAATACCGACACAATCCCAATCACTTCATTCACTCCTTTGCGCACGCCTCCCCCACCCGCCGGGCCATTGGTATACAAGGCTTCCACCTCTTCTCCAATCAAGGCGGCCTGGCTGGCCGAACTGGCTTTGGCTACTGCCCGCACCCTGATCTCGTAAGGTACCGCCGAATGTCCAAAATTGCTACGGTGCACCGAGCTGCTGCCAATGTAATCGATGCGTAGGTCGGGAAACTGGTCCTTCAAGCGTCGGGTCAAAATTTCACCTGCCAGTTCCGCCCGTTCCAGAGCCGCCGAACCTGCATAGGAAATTTCACCCTCGCCCAGGAAAAAGGCTTTGTAGCCCACACTCACTTTGTAGGTCGCTGGTTTGTTTTTCCCGGTACCTCCACGCACACTTACCTGATCCGGCCCGGATTCACTCAGGTGTACCGTGGTAAAATCCGCAATGACATCGGGGGTGAAATATTCGTAAGGATTGATGACCTCATACAAAAGTTGCTCCTTGGCAGTTTGTAAATTAACCACGCCGCCGGTGCCTTCCACTTTGCTGATCACTGCGGAACCATCCGGGAAAACATCGGCAAATGGATGTCCCAATTCCGCCATTCCGGCCACCGGCTTTTTGATCGGATCAGCAAAATAGCCTCCGGTGATATGCCCTGCACATTCAAGCAAATGACCAATAACCGTCCCTTTGCCCACTAATGCGTAATCATCCGTTTTCCAGCCAAATTCATGAATCATCGGGGCCAAAAACAGCGAGGGATCGGCGACTCGACCGGTAAGGATAATTTGGGCCTCACTTTGTAAGGCTTCCATAATCGGTTCTATACCTAAGTACGCATTGGCAGAAATAATTGGGCCTGATTTTTCCAGGGCTGCCCCCGTTTCCAAGGCAGGCCAGCTTGAGTCAATTTTTGCCAAAACATCATCGCCCGTGATGGCCGCTACACTGATGGATAGCCCAAGTTCCCGGGCAATATCGATGATTTTTTGCGCGCCCGCAATCGGATTTGCCGCCCCCATATTGCTGATCAAGCGGATTTTGTTTTGCACCAACAATGGCAATAAAGAGCGAATGCGGCGCTCCAACAAGGGGTCGTAGCCCTGCTCAGGATCTTGCAACTTGCGTTTTTGTGCCAACGCAATGGTGCGCTCGGCCAGGCATTCAAGCACGAGGTAATCCAGCTCGCCTTTTTCGGCCAGAATGACCGCAGGCTCCAGCCTATCTCCGGAAAATCCCGCACCGCAACCAATTCTGATTTTTGCTTTTCCCATGACTTAGTAGTTGGGCAAAATGAGCCCCTATTTTTTATCGCACTTTAGAGGTGTATCGATCCCGTGAGCAAGGCTACTATGGTCATCACAATGGTGGTACCCCAGGCCCAGAAAAAGGTAAATCTTTGGTGTTCGCCCAAATCCACTTCCGCTAAGCCCACCAATAAAAAGGTAGAAGCAGTCAGTGGACTGATCGGGAAGCCCACCGTCATTTGCCCCAGCAAAGCCGCACGGCCAATTTCCAGTTTATCGATTCCAAATTCAGTAGCAGTTTGGCTCAAAATCGGCACTACCCCGAAATAATAAGCATCAGGAGTAAAGAGGATGCTCGCCGGCAAACTGGTGATTGCAGTCAAGGTGGGCAACAAGTTGGCTTGTTGAGCCGGAATCAAAGCCACCAGGGCATTGGCCATCGCATCAATCATTTTCGAGCCACCCAAAATACCAGAAAAGACCCCCGCCGCAAAAATCATACTCGACACCATAAAGATGTTCATGCCATGATTGCGCAGGATTTTTTGCTGATCGGCCAGTTTGGGGTAATTGATCAACAGCACAATCATACTCGCCACCAAAAACAACACCGCCGTCGGCACCCAGGCTTTCATCAAGGTGACAATGAGCAAGATGGTGAATATGGCGTTGAACCAAATGAGTTTGGGCCGCCGCAAACGTTTTTGTTCTTCATTCAAATTGTCGGCGGGATGGTATTGCAAATCGAGGATACCGATGCGTTTGCGCTCCCGCTTGCCCCAAATGTAAGCAACCAGCAAAACCCACAAAACGCCCCCCAGGATGGCGGGTACATTGGGGTTAAAAATAGTGGCTGCATTCGTATTCAGGGTTGAAATCGCCCGGGCGGAAGTACCCGACCAGGGCACCAGGTGCAAAGGGCCTACACTCAGCGCCACAATACCTGCCAACATCAGCCGATTGATGCCCAATTGTTTGTAAATCGGCACAAAGGCAGACAGGACAATCATAAAGGTGGCGGTACCATCTCCATCCAGGTGTACGATCATGGTGAGGACAGCGGTACCCAGCAAAACCTTGAGTGGATCGCCTTTTACAGCTCGCACAATGCCCGCAATCACCGGATCAAACAAACCCGCATCCAGCATGGTGGCAAAGTACAAAACCGCAAACATCAGCAGAATTCCCGTTGGGGCCACTTGTTTGATACCCGCCAGGATCATTTCACCCAATTCCACGGGTTTCACCCCGGCCAAGAGGCCAAATACAATGGGGACCAAAACCAAAGCGGTCATTACGCCCATTCGTTTGGTCATGATGAGGGCTAAAAAAGTGGCGATGGTGGCAAAGCCGAGTAGTGCGAGCATGGTGTAGGTTTGGAGGGGAAGATAGGAGTTTTGAAAATTAGTTATATCAGGTCCCCTTAAATATTTTCAACAAATAGGGCTTACGTCGTGAGCAGGTACCGTTATAAATATTTTAACAAAGTCTCCAATTTAGTCTGCCCATTAAAGTGTTTGAGCAAGCTGCCATTCCGATCAAAAACCCAGGAAGACGGCAAGAGATCCGGGTTAAACATTTTTGGGAACACGTTAGCTGTATCACTCATCCAATGGATATTCGGTGCTTGATCCAATTGATATTGTTTTGCAAATTGGCGAATAGTAGCACTATCCGCCGGGCTGATCCAGATCAATTGGGTAGCCTGAAAATCAGCCAGTCGCTTCTGAATATCATCTGCCTCAAAGCCACAATGATCACATTCGGGGTGGAAGTAAAAGATGATGCTTTTTTGGTTTGTGGGCGGGTAGACAAAAGGGGTTAAAGCCAAAAAGGGGAGTTCAGCAGGAAGTTGGGTTACTTCGGCTCGCAAGGGAGCTTTTGGTACTTGCAACGGGCTAGCATTGTACCAGAGGTAAAAACCTGTCATTCCTACCAGCACAAATAGGATAAAGAACAAAATTATTTTTTGCTTGCTATTCATATTTAACTTCCTTTAGATTTAAGCTTTTTTGCTCGATTGCCAAATTTATAACTTTAACAACATGCAGATCTCATTTTGTGAATATCCTTTTCCTTCCATGACAATATAACCCCCTTTTTCCTTAATTTGCCCGCCTGAAAAATTTCATCCATGCGCCAAACCATTTATGCCATATTTTGCCTGTTGTTTTGCACGCCTTTGCTGGCCCAAACAGCCAAAGACCTCAGCAACCAGGATTACCCACACCTGGAAAAACTCTACCTCCACCTCCACCAAAATCCCGAACTCTCCTTTTACGAGACCAACACGGCCAAACGCCTGGCCGAAGAGTTACGTCAAGCGGGTTTTCAGGTCACCGAAAACTTCGGAGGTACTGGCGTTGTAGGCATTTTGAAAAATGGCCCCGGCCCTACCGTGCTCATCCGCGCCGACATGGATGCCCTACCCGTAGTGGAAGAAACCGGAAAAACCTACGCTAGTCAGGTCAAGACCAAAGATGAAAGTGGCAACACTGTCGGCGTCATGCATGCCTGTGGCCACGATGTACACATGACCGTATGGACGGGAGCTGCCCGTACCCTGGCCAAAATGAAATCCAAATGGAGCGGCACCCTAATCATGGTGGGCCAACCCGCTGAAGAACGCAGCGGTGGCGCCAAAGCCATGCTCAAGGAAGGCTTGTACAGCAAATTCCCCAAACCAGATTACGCCCTCGCAACCCACGTCAGCCCCACTCTGGCCGCTGGGCGCATCGGCTTCCGCAAAGAGTACACCCTGGCCAATGTCGACTTCATGGATATTACGGTGTATGGTCAAGGTGGGCATGGAGCGTATCCACATACCACCATCGACCCCATCGTGCTGTCGGCCCGCATCATCACTACGCTACAAACCATTGTCAGTCGGGAAACTTCCCCGTTGGAGCCTGCGGTGGTCACCGTTGGGGCCATCCACGGTGGTGCCAAGGGCAATGTCATCCCCAATGAAGTGCAGTTGCAGTTGACGATGCGCTCCTATTCCGATCAGGTGCGCAAAAATACGATTGAAAAAATTGGCCGGATTTGCCGGGGCGAGGCGATCGCGGCGGGTTTGCCCGAAAGTAAATTCCCCAAAATCACCATGCGCCCCGAAGAGACCCCCTCAACTTATAACGACCCTGCCTTAACCGAACGGGTGGTCAACCATTTCAAAAGCACCTTTGGCACAGCCCAAATCCAGGAGGTAGAACCTTCCATGGCGGGTGAGGATTTCGCCTTGTTTGGTCGTACCCCCGAAAAAGTACCCATTTTCCTCTTCTGGCTCGGCACCCAAGACCCTGCACAGGCTGAAAAAGCGGCCAAAGGTGAAATTCAATTGCCTCCATTGCACTCTTCCCTGTTTTGCCCGGTACCAGAACCCACCATCAAAACGGGGGTAGCGGCAATGAGTGAAGCGGCTTTGCAATTATTCAAGAAATAGTTGAGAAGGTTGAGGGAGGTTGAGAAGGTTTAGGCTGCCGCGAGCGATTTTGACAAGGACTTTGTCAAAATCGCTCGCGGCAGCCTAAACCTTCCTAAACCTTCCTCAACTTCCCTCAACTTCTCAACTCCTCAACTCTAATGAATACTTTCAACTGGGGCATCATCGGCCTGGGGCGCATCGCCCACAAATTTGCAGCAGATTTGGCAAAAACACCGGGAGCTAAACTCACGGCAGTGGCTTCACGAGATTTGGACCGATCGACTGAATTTGCTCGGCAATATGGTGCCAGTCATTGCTATGGTGCCTATGAGGACATCATCCAGTGCCCCGATCTTGATGCGGTATACATTGCTACGCCCAATAATTTACACCGCGAAAACACCCTGTTTTGCCTGGCCCATCAAATTCCGGTGTTGTGTGAAAAACCCTTTTCCATCAACATTCACGAAGCTCGGCAAATGGTGCAGGAGGCCCGCACCCAGCAAACTTTTTTGATGGAGGCTTTCTGGACACGTTTTTTACCCACCACCCAAAAAATGCTGCAACTCATTGCAGAGGGGCAAATTGGGGAAATCCTGGGGGTAAAAGCTGATTTTGGCTTTAAACCTCCTTTCGAGCCTGAAGGGCGCTTATTCAATCCAGAATTGGGTGGTGGTGCCTTGTTGGACATTGGAGTGTATCCGCTCTTTTTGGCGACCTTGGTACTGGGAATGCCCACTGAAGTGACCGCCAAGGCCTACATTGGATCCACCGGAGTTGACGAAGATACCGCCATCATTTTACGGCACCAAAACGGCGCCCTTTCTCATCTCCACACCACCATCCGCATGGGCACCAAGTCCGAAGCCTTTATTTATGGAGAGACGGGGACTATCCATTTTCACAGCCGTTTTCACGAAATGACTACGATGAGTTTGTTGCGCGAGGGAAAACGCCCCGAGTTTTTCCAATTCAATCAGGAAGTTCATGGTTATACCTTCGAAGCCCAGGAGGTCATGCGCTGCGTGTCGGCTGGGCTCACTGAAAGTCCCGGTCTGGAGCTGGATTATACCCTGGCCAGAATGGAGCTTTTGGATGAAATCCGTCGGCAAATTGGCTTGAGTTTCCCCATGGAAAATGTTGAATAAAAATCTGTGAATTTTGTAAAACAGTTTTACCAAAAAACTTAAAATTCTTACCGAAAATCCCGAAATTCTTGCTGAAATACGGAAACTTTGGATTGAGTCATCAGATCGGCTGTAAATTGTAAAGGTTTGCGGAGAATGGGTTTATAGACCAGAAACTGCTCATGAAAATTATTTGTTCCCTCATTTGTTGTGTATGCCTGTTTACCTCACTTGGGACACAAGGCATTGCGGCTATTTTGTCAACTTATCCTGACAAAGCAGTTGATCGCCCCATTGATTTCCAACAACAACTAAGCACCATCGCCTTTGGTTCCTGCAACAACCAGGAAAAGGATCAGGCTATGTGGAAATCCATCTTATTGAATCAGCCAGATTTGTGGGTATGGTTGGGTGACAACATTTATGCCGATACGGATAACATGCAGGCAATGGCCAGGATGTACCACAAGGTGAGTAGCCAGCCTGATTACAATAAATTGTGCGCGGAAAGTTCGATCATGGGCATTTGGGACGACCATGATTATGGGGTAAATGACGGAGATAAAAATTATTCCAAGAGGCGGCAGAGCAAGGAGTTGATGTTGAAATTTTTGGATGTTCCGCTCTCCGACCCCGTTTGGAAACACGAAGGAGCCTATCAAGCCTATACAATCGGGCCAGCAGGGCGGCAGGTCAAATTCATCTTGCTGGATGGTCGTTATTTTCGCGACGAACTGAAAGCGAATCCAGGAGGCACTCCGCGCTATTTTGTCAATGAAACGGGGGATATGCTAGGTGAAGCCCAGTGGAAATGGCTAGAAGCAGAACTGCGCAACAGTACCGCCCAAATCCACATCATTGGGTGCGGTGTTCAATTCATCCACGATGAACACGCTTTTGAAAAATGGGCCAACTTCCCCGTCGCCCGCAAACGGCTGCTGGACTTATTGGCACAAATTAAACCTACCAAAACCATGCTCATCAGTGGGGACCGCCATATTTCGGAAGTGTCCAAAATGGAGCTGACGGGTTTGGGGTATCCACTGTACGACTTCACCTCCAGTGGCCTTACCCATGCCTATGCAGGCAATACGACTGAGCCCAATCGATTCCGGGTCTCTCCTTTGGTCAATCAACGCAGTTTTGGCATTCTGCGCATCGATTGGTCGGGAGCTACGCCTAAAATCACGATGGAAGCACGTGGTTTGAACAATGTTGAGTTTTTTAAAGTTGAATTTTAACCCATATCTATAAGGCAACCAAACTCCCCAATTCCCACGTCTTATGGCTTGCTCGTTGAGCAGGCCATTTGCATTTTTGGAATTGTAGCAAACCACAGCTTTAACTTGACCTTGTACGTTGGGGCTTTTTTCAAAAAAGAAAATAATTTTTGGTGGCTTTTCATAAAAAATGAGCTCAACGGTGGTTTTTTGCTTTTGCCGCAAATTTTTATTTCAATCCTTGCTTTGAAAATTTTTTAAAAAAACTCTACTTTTTTGCATATTTTGCGGTTAAGGGTCGGAGAAAAAAGATTTAAATTAACAGTTTCGCACACTTTTTTCATTCCTTGCAATTGGCTTTTCAAGTTTCATACAATATTTTTGAACCTCTACTTGACAGCACCATGCGCCTATTAGCCAATTTACGACCAAGTTATTTCCAATTCTTTTAGCCTATTCTTTTTAAATCACCAAAGAACTTAGCGACCTAAG
>JAIXOO010000477.1 GCA_027486765.1 Saprospiraceae bacterium | reverse complement strand
TGCCCAGTCACACCCACGATCCGTACCTGCACACCGATACTTTCCGGTAATTCATACTGCAAACGCAATTCCCGAGGCGCGGTGCTAACTTTAAGCGCAAGTCGCCGCGTTTGGACGGCATTGGTGTTTGTACTTACTGAACACTGAAGTCCTAAGCCAGGCAGTCGATTGAATTTCCGGCCCATCACATTGTCCACTTCAGTCCCATCGATGCACAACCAACTTTCCAGCACCGTGGCATAAATCTGCCGGAAATCGGTAGAAAACTTCAGGTTGCCGTCGCGGTCCAGGTCTTTCAGGTTGGGTGTTGGGCCTACAAAACCGTTGCCATTCAACCCTGGGCCAAACAACATCAAGGGGGCGGCGGCACCATGATCCGTACCTTGTGAGGCATTCTGCTCGGGGCGGCGGCCAAATTCGGAAATGGTCATCGATAGTACTTTATCCGCCCAGCCTCCAGCTTGTAAATCCTGATAAAAAAGGCTTACCGATTGTGCTATGTTTTCGAGCAAGGCAGGATGATTCTGGTTTTGGTCGGCGTGGTTGTCAAAACCGTCCAGGGTAACCATGTACAAGCGGGTGCCCAGTCCACCCTTGATCAAACGAGCTACCAGGGCCAGTTGTGCCCCCAGGTTGGCGGGGTATTGCACGGTGTTTTTCCCCGTTTTATAGGCCGTTTCAATGCCTTGAGCGTAGGTAAAAGTCGCATTGGTGAGGGTGCGCAGGTAGGTCAACTGTTCGCCATAATAACATTCCGGCACGTCGGTCGGGTTGTACAAGCGGCCATTTAGGGCAATTCTGGCCAATTCCTCGGGGTCGTTCACCACTACCGCCATGTTGTCATTTTTGGTGTTGGTAAAGGCGAGGTTGCCCGCGCCACCAATTTGAATGGCTGGGGGCATTTTGGGTGGCTTGGTCAGGTAATCCGGGTTGACATCCTCCAACCAACGACCTAGCCAGCCGCTGGTTTCCAGAACTTGGGAGTCACTCGAAGTAGCCCAAATATCGGAAGAGCGAAAATGCGAGAGGTTTTGCTCCGGGTAGCCCACGCTGTGCACCACTTTCATATCGCCATCCTTCCACATTTTTTCCAGTGCGCCCATGCGGCTTTGGATGCCGAAGGAGGGATTGAGGTTGATGATCTGGTTGTTCGGAATGGCAATTCCGGGGCGTAGGGTTCGGTAGGTGCTGTAATCAAATACCGGGATGATCGTATTGAGGCCATCATTTCCTCCTTTGAGGCGGATGAGCACCAAAATGCGGTCACCTTCCATGGCGCTGATCAGGGCGGCCAGTTTGGAACTGGCCAGGGCCGTAATCGGGCTGCCGCCGAGCAAGATAGAGCCAGCGCCACTCAATCCCAACATACGTAGGAAGGTGCGGCGGTTCCAGGCTTCGTGAGAAAGGGCATGCGCTTGTGGATCGTTCAGCGAAATGCCTTTTTTATGATTGAGCATGTCATTCAATTTAGAGGAAAACTTAGGTCAATTGAAACTCGGGCAAACGCGAAATGTGCTGGATCAACAAGGCCACTTGTGCGGGTACGTATTCCCATTCCAGATTCCAGGAACCGCTGGCATAATAGTTCTCAGGTACTTCCCATTTGAAGGTTTTGATCGCCGATTCGTAGTCTGCTTCGCGGAATAAACCTCGAGGCAACCAAAAATCCACAATGGCCCGGGCGGTGATTGCCGGATCGTTGTGTTTGGGGCTAAGTGCTTTGGCCAACTCGCGGTAAGTTTCCGGTTCGGCATTGTACAAACCGTACAGGCCAAAATCCATCGAGGCCCAGCGCCCGGTCAGGGTTGCGCTCGATATCCAGGTACGGTTGCCTGGCCAGCCCGCAACGTCCACGGGTTGGAAAATTTGTTGGCCCAACTCACCTGCCAGATACACCACTCCCAGCGTGGTTTCTTGTGCCTCAAAAGCGAAGCCACCTTGCCGGAAAAACCCTACCAACATGTCGAGGGGGCTTTTGATGATGGTGCCAATGACTTCCTCATCAAAAAAATGTTCACTTTTGAGCAGTTGGCGGAAGACGGGGGCGATTTGGAAATTGTTGTCGCGGAAGGTTTTGGCCAAACCTGCAACAATGGTCTCGTCAGCCTCAGGGTGTACAAAATGACGGTAAATTTTGCGGCAGATGTAGGTCGAGATTTGTACGGCCCGCTCCTGAAAAAGCAGGTCGTGCAGGGTATCGTAATTGAAGGCGGCCGTTTTGCCAAAAATGGTTTTGTTGCCCGGATCAAAGCCCAGGTTGGTGAATCCAATCGGGGCACAAATAGAGGTAAAGCCGTTCCAACCAGTCAATGCCCGGGCAGTTTCTACGATGTCTTGTTGGGTGTAGCCATTGTCACGCCCCAGGGTAAACAATTCGTACAATTCGCGGGCGTAGTTTTCATTGGGAGAAAAGCGGTTGTTTTGTACCCCGTTCAAATAAATCAACATCGCTGGGGTGGTACCGATGGCTTTGACAAAGGCTTTGAAGTCGCCCAGGCAAAATTGCTGCAGGATTTTGTGGTAGGCGTACAAATAAGAAGGGCAAACATAAGTTTCACCTTGGGTAACAAAGTGGTTGTGCCAAAACAAGGCCAGTTTTTCCCGGAATCCGTTTTTGTACATGTCGCGCATCCAGCGGGTGGTCCACTCGATGTACTGCGGGCCAATTTCCTGGTCAAAGTTTTTATAATCCTCGTACTTCTGATTGGCCCAGCTTGGCGCTGGAGGTAGGGCGAGGTTGAAGGCACCGCTGATCAGTTCATCCACCAATTCGGCAGGTTTTCGCTTGAGCGCTGCTTCGATTTCAGCAGGCTTGGCCCCAAAACCCATGCGGCGAAACAGGTGCTGCGCCCGATGGCGATCCCAGGGTTTGGACGCGCTGGGAGCATAAATATTCAGGGTTCCCACGGCACAATTGACAAGGGTATTCATAGGCAATAGGTTGGTACTTAATGAAAACTAATAAGTATCGTGGAGTATTTTACAGTAATCTATTTTGTCGAGTTAAAAAATCAGACGAGTTTACTTTATAGAAAGTTACAAAGACCATTTTATTTCTACGAATGCTTTAAATGTTAAAAAGGCTATCCCACAATCAATTCAGTGGGATAGCCTTTTCTGATCAGTTCTTCTTTGCCTCTTTCGCCGCTTTCTCTTTCGCTTTCATCTCCATGGCCTTCACTTTTTCGGCTTCTCTTTTGGCGTCCTCTTTTTCATCGGCCGCATCTCTTTTAGCGTCCTCTTTTTCCTTGGCTGCTATAGCTTTGGCTTTGGCCGCCTCTTTTTTAGCCTTTTCTTTGGCTTTAGCCGCGTCTTTTTTCGCTTTTTCTTTTTCCTTGGCAGTTAATGCTTTATTCTTTGCTGCATCTTTCGCTGCGTCCGCCTTGGCTTTGGCAGCTTCTTTCGCTGCGTCGGCTTTGGCTTTGGCTGCATCTTCTTTTTCTTCCGCAGCCAATTTTGCGGCGGCTTCTTTTTCTTTGGCAGCAGCGGCTTTGGCGTCAGCTGCTTCTTTCGCCGCTTCTTTTTTCTCTTTTTCACTCATTCCACTTTGAGCTTGTGCCTGGAATTGAAAAGCAACAAGACAAAGCACCAAAAGCAATAGTAACTTTTTCATCGCAAGATGTTTTACGGTTATTAGGATGATACAATGACGAGTGAAATATAGAAATAATTATCAAATAAAAGTTACAGTTGCGGATAGCTTTCCGAAACTTGTTTCGCAAATGCCAGTAGTTCCGCTTCTTGGAATTTTCCCGCCATAAACTGCAAACCTACGGGCAGGCCCGATTCGTGCGTGCCTACTGGCAGGGCAATGCCTGGAATACCGACCATATTGGCTTGTACCGTAAAAATATCCGCGAGGTACATGGCCACCGGATCTTCCAAAGATTCCCCCAGGTTCCAGGCTGGAGTTGGCGCAGCGGGCATCAACAGGAAGTCGTATTCCGCAAAAATAGCGTCAGTTTGTTCGGTAATCAGGCGACGAACTTTCTGCGCTTTGGTATAATACGCATCGTAATAACCCGAGCTCAGTACAAAAGCGCCCAACATGATCCGGCGTTTGACTTCTTGTCCAAACCCTTCGGAACGTGATTTTTTGTACGTTTCCTCCAAGGTTTTGGCATTGGGGCTGCGGTAACCAAAACGGATGCCATCGTAGCGCGACAGGTTGGAAGAGGCTTCGGCGGTGGTCAAGACGTAGTAGGCCGGAATGATGTAGTCGAGGTAATCAAAAGGTACACTTTCGACCGTATGCCCCTGGGCTTTGAGCCATTCGATCATGCGCAAGCACTGGGCTTGGATACCCGAATCCAGTTTGGGGTGGTGTACTGCTGTATCAAAATAGGCCACTTTAATTGGGCCTTTGGCATTCAATAACTTGCTATAAGCTGGAACGGGGCTTTGGCTGCTGGTTCCATCAAAATCATCCTGACCCGCGATGATTTCCAGGGTCAAGGCGATGTCCTGTACGTTGTGAGCAAGGATACCAATTTGATCAAAAGAAGAGCCGTAAGCCAGCAGCCCATGCCGGGAAATCCGGCCATACGTTGGCTTCATGCCAATGACCCCACACAGTGCAGCGGGTTGGCGCACGGAACCACCCGTATCGGAACCCAAGGCCAAAAGGCAGGTATCGGCTTGTACAGAAACCGCCGAGCCCCCCGAAGAACCGCCGGGTACTTTGGTTGGATCAGCAGCATTGCGCACCGGACCGTAATAAGAGGTTTCATTGGTGGAGCCCATTGCAAATTCGTCGCAGTTGGTGCGCCCAATGATGATGGCATCTTCGGCGAGGAGGCGTTCGACGGCAGTGGCCGAAAACAGGGATTGGAACCC
>JAIXOO010000330.1 GCA_027486765.1 Saprospiraceae bacterium | reverse complement strand
CTATATTTTCATCCAAGAAAACGTTTAACTTTGGGTCTACAACAAAACTGTGCCCAATGAAAAGTGCTACTAGCCCACAGTACAAATCCAGTTTCTTTTTAACCCTGAGTTTTTGTATCCTCCAACTAACGCTGGCTTTGGCCCAGACCGAACCTTTGACCGTAGTGGATGAGCTGCCCGGCTTCCCCGGAGGAATACCCGCCTTAAAAAGATACCTTGATACAAATCTTGATTTCCCCCTCGTTGCTGATCTTGCTGAAGAACGCCTGGTCATTGTGGAGTTTGTAGTCAACCCAGATGGTAAAACCCTTGACCCCAAAATCATCTGGGGACAGAACGATACCGCAAATATGGCGGCGAAAAAGTTGATCAGCGCCATGCCCAAATGGTTTCCAGGACTGAACGATGATTTGCCTGTCTCGACCTGGGTTCGATTGCCCATCACTTATTATCGCCCGGTAATAAAGGGTAGAATCGAGAGCGATCACGCTCAAATCAGTAGCGAAATCCGTCAATCCCTCTATTTTGATATCGATTTTCCGGGAGCTGTAACCAAGGCGACTTTCCCTGGAGGTGCTTTAGGCCTAAAAACATACTTGGCTAAAAACCTGCAATACCCACAGATTGCTAAAGAAAATGGCGTAGTGGGTTCCGTCTTAGTCCGGTTTACAGTCAGTAAAAATGGGACTCCCGAAAACTTTTTAGTAGAACGAGGAATTGGCGCAGGCTGTGATGAAGAAGCGATCCGCCTCTTAAAAATGATGCCCCAATGGAAACCAGCTACTTTGGACGGCGAGCCGATTGCGGCTAAACAAATGATTTATGTGCCATTCGAATTGGAAGTCAACGAATTTGCCGATGTATATAAAGTGGTAGATGAGATGCCTTCTTTTCCTGATGGGCAGGCAGCATTATTGCGCTATTTGGCGGAAAACATTGACTACCCTACCGATGCCAAAGAAAAGGAGATTCAGGGCATGGTGGCGATTGGTTTCATTGTCGAAAAAGACGGGAGCCTTTCTCATCTTAAAGTTGCCAAAGGAATCACCAAATCTTGTGATGACGAAGCCTTGCGCGTAATCTCGCTCATGCCGCCTTGGGTGCCTGGCAAATTAAAAGGACAAGCGGTACGTGTCTTTTTTAACCTGCCAATTCGATTCAGATTGGAATAAAAGTGAGAATGGGCGGACGCTGTCTTTACGAGCTTGTCTAAAGTGCCAAAAAAACCATACAATATCAATCAAACCATCAATATGAGACCCCTCTGGATTTACTTAACGCTTCTTCTACTCATCCCCAATTTACCGCTGCTCAAGGCCCAATCCAATGCTTCCGCAGAGCCACTTGCTAAAGCAGACAAAATGCCTGCTTTCCCAGGCGGTGAAACAGCTTTAAAAGAATACATCGACTTTAACCTCGGGTACATTTCCGAGCCACCCACCGGCGTGGATCAGCACGTCATCGCCCGCTTTGTGGTCAGCAAAGAAGGGCTAATTCAGGATGTCGAAATCGTTCAAGGTATCAGTGAAACCCTAAACCGAAAGGCCCTCACTTTGATCAACAACATGCCTCGCTGGACTGCTGGACAACAAAACAACCAAGCTGTGGCTGCTCCCGTTGAGCTCCCGATTCGTTTCATTGTGCCTGCACCTCAAATAGAGCCTACCGCTAAACCAGCCTCAAAAGAGTCTACCAACCCTCTTCCTAACAACACGGGCCTTCAAAATCCCACTAAGGATTCTACACCCGTTTATAAAGTTGTGGAGCAGATGCCTTCCTTCTCCTTAGGACAGGCAGCAATGTTGCAGTATCTGGATCAAAACATTGAATATCCACAGATCGCCAAAGAAAATGGAGTAGTAGGTTTTGTCGTTGTGCAAATGATCGTTGAAAAGGACGGTAGTTTATCCAATTTGAAGGTAGTAAAAGGCATCGGAGCAGGCTGTGATGAAGAAGCGCTGCGGATCATAAGATTGATGCCAAAATGGAAGCCCGGTTTTCAAAATGGCCAGGCAGTGCGGGTACAGTTTAATTTGCCCGTTAGATTTAAATTGGACAATTAAAAAAATCATACCACGCTCAGGATGACCATAATTGATTTTGGAACTAAATAACTGTTACAATATGGAACACCTAATGCAAACTCAACAGTCAGCAAACACGGCTGTAAACTGGATGAGCAAAGCTTCTTTTGTTTGTTTGCTGCTACTTTTTTTTCAGTACAACCTAAGGGCAAAAGCAAGCACTTGTCAAGACTCCATCCCTGGAGAAATTCACCGCAAGGTAGATCAATTGCCCAGTTTCCCAGGTGGGCAGCAGGCACTTCTTGCTTTTTTAGCCGAAAACCTCAATGTCCCTGTTTCGCCCCAGGCGAACAAAACACTCGGGCAGGTGGTGGTTAAATTTGTGGTATTCAAAGATGGCACGGTTGGCAATATCGGCATCATGAAAAGCCTGGCACCAGTCGAAGATGAAGAAGCCATACGTGTAGTCAAGGCAATGCCAAAATGGATTCCCGGTAAACTCAAGGGCGAAGACGTCAATGTTGAAATGGGCTTGCCGGTTCGTTTTGACTTTTTGGCAGAAGCAACCATGAAAAAAGGCAAACTCATCTGTGACGGAGTAGATCAAATAGCTAGATTTCCTGGGAAAGAGGAGGCTATATTTCTTTACATGGCCCAAACCATCAAATACCCAGACTTGGCTAAACGCCATAAGACCCAAGGAGAGGTACTTGCTCAATTTTTTATTGAAAAAGATGGCAGCGTTACACACCCAAAGATAAGTAGTGGGCTTGTTGATGGCATTGACGAAGAAGTGATTCGGATGCTCAATAAAATGCCGAAATGGGAGCCATCCTTACTCAACGGGGAACCTGTGAGAACCTTCGTTCGTGAGTTCCCGGTGGTCTTCCGCATCATGTAATGTTGTTGTGCAACTGATTGAATAAGGTATGCCTGCTTGTAATCCAGGTTGGCATACCATTTAATAGAAATTCGGCACTTTGAACTCAAAAACCAGATTTTCCAGAATAATCCCTAACTTCGGCCAAACTGCCGAACCAAGTGAATCGCGTTCAACATCTGCACAAACTCCAAACGGAATCCTTCGACATCTGCATCATTGGCGCAGGCGCTTCAGGCGCTGGATGCGCCCTGGATGCAGCGTTACGTGGCTTCAAAGTCGCCTTGATTGAAAAAGACGATTTCGCCGCTGCCACCTCCTCCAAGTCGACCAAACTCATCCACGGCGGCGTCCGCTACCTGGAGCAGGCCGTCAATAATTTTGATTTGGGCCAACTCAAACAAGTGCGCCACGGACTGGAAGAACGGCACATCGTCATCCAGAATGCCCCTTTTTTGGCCCATCCTCTCCCCTTGCTTACCCCCTGCTATTCCTGGGTGGAAGGCTGTTATTACGCCATTGGCCTGCGCATTTACGATGCCTTTGCCAAAGGGGACTCGATGCCCAAAAGCCGCTGGATCAGCAAAAAAGAGGTTTTGCAACGCGCCCGTGGCCTGAGCCCCAAGTTGCACAGCGCCGTGCTGTACTACGACGGCCAGCTCGACGACGCCCGCTATTGCATGCTTCTGGCCAAAACGGCAGCGGAAAAAGGGGCCGTCATGGCCAACCACCTACCCTTGCTCGGTTTTGAAAAAGACGAGCAAGGCAAACTCCTGGCCGCCCAGGTACAGGATGAGTTGAGTGGCGAGCAGTTTTCCATCCGCGCTCGTTTGTTCATCAACTGTACGGGAGCACACGCCGATTTTGTGCGGCAGCAGGCCAATCCAGCCCTCGATACCCGCATCATTCCCAGCAAGGGTGTACACGCCGTTTTGCCTCTCGAAGCGCTGGGTAGCGCAGAAACGGCACTCCTGATCCCCAAAACCACCGATGGCCGGGTCATCTTCGCCATTCCTTGGGAAAACAAACTCCTCCTGGGCACCACCGATACGCCCTACCCCAGTGAAGAAGAACCCGTTCTAGAGCGGGCAGAAAGTGAATTTTTAATCGAAAACCTCAATCGCTACCTGGACCAACCCATCGGGGTAGACCAGGTCAAATCCGGTTTTGGAGGCCTGCGCCCCTTGATCGCCTCCGATCCCAGCCGCTCCACCAAAGCCCTGGTGCGCGACCACGAAGTGGAATGGGACGCCCAGTCGGGGCTGCTCAGCCTCCTCGGTGGCAAATGGACCACTTACCGCCTGATGGCCGCCGATACCATCGATGAGGCTTGCCAACATTTGGCTAGCACACAAACTTGCCGCACGGCAGAACAATTGCTTGCCGGTGCCGAAGCTTACGACCCGCAAGCCTGGAAAAACTGGATCACCCAGTTTGGCCTGGACATGGATATCTGCGAACACCTTTCCCTTAAATACGGTAGCCGCGCCATGCAGGTGCTGGAACTCTTGGGTGAGAATGCAGCCTGGAAGACCCGTTTGCATCCCGCCTACCCCTTCATCCAGGCGGAAGTGATCTATCAAGCCCGCGCCGAAATGGCCGTGCACCCACGGGATGTGCTGGCCCGTCGCCTGCGCTTGGAGGTGCTGGATTGGGCGGCAACGAAGGAGGTGACGCCGCTGGTTGCGCAATTGTTGGGCCAGGAGTTGGGCTGGTCGGCTGAGCAGGTTCAAAATGTGGCAAGCGCTTATCAGGGCTTGATTGCCACCTTTCAGTCAAAGGTCTAGACACTAATATTTTTTCTTATTTTCGCCCAGTTTTAGCAGCAATCGATTATGGAAAAGAACACCTTTGTTCGGGCCTGGTTGGTGATCGTATTGGCAGCTCTGTGGCTGTTGACTTACCCCTCTGTGCACGATCGAATCCCCTGGTTAAAAGAGCACTTGCGCGGCTACAACTTTTATGAGTCGCTGCGCAGCACCCAACCCAAAAACAAACAGCGCGATGCCGCCAAAGCCAAGGCCAAAAAACCGGCTGCCCCGGTCATCAACCCCGCTTCCGAAATCCAGATCAGCGCATACGACGCCAAAGATCAATACCATGGATTGACCTTTTTGGCCAATTTTTATGAAAAACTGCGCCAGCGCAAGAGCCAAATCCGCATTGCCTACTACGGCGACTCTTCCATCGAGGGCGACCTCATTTGTCAAACATTCCGCGATAGCCTCCAAAAACGTTTTGGGGGCAAAGGCGTTGGTTACGTTGGCATCGACAATCCCATTCCCGGCTTCCGGCAGTCGGTGCGTTTGAGTTTTTCCAACAACTGGCAACGCAAAACCGTGATCGACAAAGACCCCGGGCGTTTCCCTTTCGGGATTTCGGGTGAAAACTTTCGGGCCTTGTTCCCTCGCTTGATTGTCCCCAAAGACACGACTGGCGAACTAGCTGCCATCGACACCGCGCCGCCGCCCAAACCCATCCCCGTACACCATTGGTCGGAATGGGGCGCAAGCAAAAGTTTTTACGGCACCCGGAGTTTTTCCAGCGTCCGCTTGTTTTATGGTCAATCCCAAGGGGATAGTTTGGCCCAAAGTACCCGCAAAGTGACCAGCACTTACAATGGCCGCAGCCGGGAAATCCAACTGGATGGGCGCGAAATCCTGAATAGCGTCACCCTAGCCGATTCCATGACCACCAGGGTGCGGGCCGATTTTAAAGTACCGGGATCATTGCCCTTGTACGGCGTGAGTTTGGAAACCCCAAACGGCGTCATTGTGGACAATTTCTCCCTGCGCGGCAATTCCGGCCGGAGCCTGATGCGCATCAGCCAGGAACAACTGAGCAGTTTTCAAAGCACCCTGGATTACGACCTGATCATTCTACAATACGGCCTAAATGTACTCAATGCCAAACTGCAAGACTACAGCTGGTACACCCGTGAAATGAATCCAGTGATTGAGCATTTCCAGAAGGCCATGCCCGGCGTGCCGATCCTGCTGATTGGCCCCTCCGACAAATCGATCAAAGACGGTGCTGCCATGCATTCCGACCCCAGCGTTTATCGGATCACCGAAGCCCTGCGACAGTCGGCGATGGACAAGGGTTGTGGCTTTTTTAGCTTTTATGAAGCGATGGGTGGCGAAGACTCGATGGTGGAATGGGTGGAAAGGCGTCGCCCCAAACTGGCCAACCTCGATTACACCCACTTCAACAGCAATGGGGCCAAAGTTGCGGGGAACTTCCTTCTGACTTTTTTGTTGGGTGGATATACCGAATACGAACTTGCCTACAAACAACGGCCTTTGTAATTTGCCAAAGTTCTTTACGACTTTAAACTTGGATCATGCCAACTGACGACATTTTAGACCATTTTGACTGGGAAGAAGAAGCCGATGCCGACCGCAAGCTGGACGAGCTATTGGAACAAGCCTTTACGCCCGATGTCGAGACAGTCCGCATCCAACGCTACGCGTTTAGTTGGCAAGCGGAACTGGCCAAGGTGATTTTGCGCAATCAGCAGATTCCCAGTTTCATCACCAATTCACTGACCAGCAACATCTTGCACCTGGAATGGGCGAAGGTCGATTTGTACGTACGCGCCGAAGACTCCGAACAGGCCCTGGCCATCCTTGAAACAAACAACAACCCGGAAGAGTCTGAGGCAGTTTGAGCACAGCCTTTTATTTCGTCAAAAAGCATCGGCTTGAAGGAATGAAACTCAACTTAACTCAACCTTCTCAACCTTCTCAACTTTCTCAACCTCCCTCAACCAAAAAAATATGGCTTTGATCAAACCCATAAAAGGTATTGCCCCTCAATTCGGCGACAATTGTTACCTGGCAGAAAACGCCGTCATCGTCGGCGACGTGGTCATGGGCGATGATTGTAGCGTCTGGTTTCACGCCGTCATCCGTGGCGATGTGAACGCGATTCGGATGGGCAACAAAGTCAATGTGCAAGACGGTGCCATCATCCACTGCACCTACCTCAAAGCCGCCACCACCATTGGCAACAACGTATCCATCGGCCACCGCGCCCTCGTTCACGGCTGCACCATCCACGACAATGTGCTCGTCGGCATGGGCGCCATCGTGATGGATCACGCCGTGGTGGAAGAAAATGTATTGATTGCCGCCGGGGCCGTAGTCCTGGAAAATAGCCGCCTGGAAGCTGGCCACATCTACGCCGGCGTACCCGCCAAAAAAATCAAGGCCATCAGCGCCGAAACGTTTAAAGATACCATCGAGCGGATCGCGAACAATTATGTGATGTACGCGGGGTGGTTTAAGGAGGAGTAGGCCAGTTATTTGGCCTTTCTTAGGTGTAACTTAGGTGCCTGAGGTTTCTTAGGTGGTAAAAGCACTTTCGTGCCTAGTTTTTTTTCACCACCTAAGAAACCTAAGGCACTCAAGTTACACCTAAGGAGGTAAGCACTAGGTTCAAGTGACCGAGAGTGTCCATTGAACTGTGTCATAAAAAATTAGAACTTTGAACATGGCACAAAAGCAAAAAGAAATTAACAAGTCCGAGTTAAAGGAAAGCGAGGACTTTGATTTTGAGACCTTTCG
>JAIXOO010000159.1 GCA_027486765.1 Saprospiraceae bacterium | reverse complement strand
TGAAAAAGAAGTTAAACACTTAAATAAAAAGTCTGCTGATCTCATGGTTTTTTATTCAATGATTGAATACAACTCATGCTACCTGCTAAGGTGATTCTTAAGTGCCTCAAGTTTCTTAGGTGGTGAAAAAGAAAAAATATTTTACCACCCAAGAAACCTAAGGCACTTAAGAATCACCTCAGCAGCGATAGCCGCATCACCGCACCAAATTCACCTCTCCAGCCTTCGAATAAGTACTTCCATTTTTCAGCCGCACCACACTCGAAAAAACATACAATCCAATCGGCGAAGGCTGCCCCCGTGAAGTCCCATCCCAACCCTTAGTCGGGTCATTCACCGGAATATTGATCCCTTCAAACACCAGGTTCCCCCAGCGGTCAAAAACCCGCAAATACTCCAGGGCTTCGAGGTCATCGCCCCCATAGCCGCTGAAATAATCGTTCACATCATCCCCATTGGGACTGAACGCATTGGGGAAATAAGCCTCCACCTGGCCAGCTACCAATACCCGAATTTTGTCGCTCACTTCGCAGCCCAAACTGTCACTTAACAGCAGCGTATAAGTGGTTGTATTGGCAGGTTCCGCCTGGGCATTCAGGCTTTCAGCCGAGCTCAGCCCAGTCGGCGGCGACCAGGAAATCTGACTTGGATTAAAATTGAGCTGGGGTTTGAAGGTGATCTTTGCCCCTCTGCGGAGGGTAGTATCCGGGCCGAGTTCCAGACTCAAGTTTCGCGGAGATTGAATGGTGATGGTCGTATCAAAACTACAACCCGAAGCATTGCTGATGTTCAAGGCAAAAGTCCCCGGATTTAAGTTTCGGACGGTAAACGGTGGATTATTGAAACGCTGGATGGTATTGTTCAGCGTCAAGGCAAAGGGGCCTTGCCCACCTGTAACGTTGCGCAGGGTAAAGACGCCCAAATCACCCGGGCAAAGTGGATTGATCAGCCCCAGACTGACAATCAATGCCGATGGATCAACGGCCAACACCAAACTGTCCTTTGCGGAACAACCAATGGCGTCGGTTACGGTGACGGTATACGTGCCCGGTGTGGCGTTGCGCGGATTGGCTTGGCCATTGAAACGAGTGGCGTTCCAGGCGTATTGGAATGGCCCGGTTCCCCCTGCAACAGTGGTATTGAGGTGGCTACTGCCACAATCGGCACGGGCAGCGGTAATGTCAATGCTGAGGTTACAAGGTGCTTCACTCAAGGTCGCTTGGGCTAGCGCGTTGCAACCATTGCTATCCGTTAGGGTAATCGCATAAGTGCCCGCCCGTAAGTTGGTGATGGTAAATGCTCCGGTATTGCCAATGCTTTGATCGCTGCCGTTGGGGCGCCAATTGATGCGGTACCCAGGTGTTCCACCAGCATAAGTCAAGGCAATGCTTCCGCCCGTTGGTCGGGCTGGAGTAGGTTGGCTGGCTGGAGCGGCGGCCAGGGTGAGTGGTGCTGGGTTAACCAAAGTGATGCTTAGCGTGTCTTTACAAGCAGCCGCATCGGTCAAAGTCACCGTGTAAGTTCCGGCGGCTAATGCAGTTGGGTTCGCGCCACTCAAAGCCGGGTTACTCCAATTGTATGTCACCACCCCATTATTGCCCGTAAGCGTGACCCGAATGCTACCGGTCGCAGTACCGTTACAATCGGGATTCGTTCCTTGCGCCGTGCCCACCAGTGTACAGGTAATGTTTTGCAAGGTGAAGCTACAAGTATCCGTACAACCATTTGCATCGCTGATGCTCACAGTATACCTGCCCGCAGCCAGATTGCTGAAGGTAAAGGTATCTACACTGCTTTGTTGCATTTGCCCAGGGCTGGGGCCACTCAACTGGATGTTGCGCTGGCCAGTACCGCCCTGGATGACCACCCGGGCGCGCCCATCACTACCACCCACAGTGCTGGGCTGGTTGATGACGGAGCAGGTTGTTTCAAGAGGGAGGGGATCGGTGAGGGTCACACTCGCCGTATCGCGGCAAAGCTGGGCATCCGTGACGATCAATTGGAACACTCCGCTACTTAAACCAGTCGCCTGGGGATTGCCATCAAAACGATTGTCGCTCCAATCATACGTGAAAGGCCCAAGGCCACCCGTCACCCTGCTTTGGATGCTGCCCTGATTGGCGCCAGCACACAAATTATTCGTTGGAGTTAAGGTCAAAACAAGGTTACAGACAGGGTCATTGATCCTGAAATCACAACCTTGTACACTACAGCCATTTTTATCGAACAAGGTCAGGCGGTAGTCGCCTTTGCTCAAGTTATTCACGGTAAAACTATCTACACTCACATTGAGAAAACTGTCGCGTTTTGCGCCGCTCAAAATCAGTTTGTACGGCCCGGTTCCGCCGCTAAACCGTACGGTGATGCGGCCATTTTGCCCACCTACCGTAGTCGTTGGCACCGGCGTTCCACAAGTTAAACTCAAGGCGCTGGGCTCCGCAAGCACCAGGGTGTCAATCCCCACACAGCCAATCGAATCACTCACCACTACGGTGTACATTCCTGCACGCAGGTTGCGGGCCGTCGCTTGACCATCGTTGGCATTGTCGCTCCAATCGTATTGAAACGGCGCTTTACCCCCATTCACAGTGACGCTGATTTGGCCATTTGTGGCACCATTACACAATGGAGCTACCCCTTGTAGTTGCAGCGCCAAATTGCAAGTAGGTTCGCTGATGCTAAAGGAGCAATCCAGTTGACAGCCGTTGATGTCACTGATGTTGACGGTATAAGTCCCGGTTGCTAACCCAGTCAAATCCACGCTTCCACTGTTGCCTTCGGTACGAGTGCTGCTTGCCGGGCCCTGAATGCGGATAAAATAAGGCGCGAT
>JAIXOO010000210.1 GCA_027486765.1 Saprospiraceae bacterium | reverse complement strand
TCCGCCAATACCTGCGTTTGGCCAGTTTTATTGTGGGTCAGACTCACACTTACTGCTTCAGTTCCTGCCGTGTAAAAATCCAGAATGTATTTTCCTTCATCCGCGTGTTTCATGATGTGTACCATTCCAGATCGCACTTCGGGCGTGTAGATGTAGAAGCCAGTGGGGTAATCCGGCCGTTTGATGCCCATTTTGGGTAGAGCGGTTTGTATTTCCTGAATTTTCGCTCCCATTTTCCAAATCAACCCTGAGCGGTAATTTTCAATCATGATTACAATCGGGCCTTGATCAATGGCTAGATATTGGTTGGAATACCAGTTTTCCTTGGCATTGTAGGCATCGTAAAAACCATATTCCCCAAAAAGGCGGTTGCCTTGTTGTTTGTAGAAGTAGATCAGGGCTTGATAGGCATAATAGGGCGTATATGGAAAAGAAGACAAGGCCGCAGATGGGGTAATCGTACCATTATCATCAGTGGGCTGATGCGCATTATACCCCTCGTGATTGTCGCTGGCCGTCAAACCCCAGTTGCGTTCGGAATAACCATAAGCCTTGGGTGCCCGCTCGATACAATGTGCGCGGTTGATTAGGGTTTGGTTCAGGTTGAGCGTCCAGTAGTTGGTATGCTCATCTTCCATCCAGCGCGGATCCAGGCTCAGGTAGGAATAATGTGCAAAAAAGAGTGGCCCGCCCCAGTCGAATCCCAGAGGCAGGGTATAGCCCAAATATTCCTTGCCATTGATGAAATGGCTGGCTTCCTTTTTTTTCCAGGTATCGTCGTACACCTGGCGGGTAATCGGGTGGGTAGGGGAGGCCATGGCCAGGATGTAGGTGATGAAACATTCATTGTAGCCTCCAATGGCGTGGTTCATTTTCCAACCGTGATTGGCGCTCCAGTGCCAGTGCAGGAGGCCATTGTGGACGTACCAGTCCCATTCTACACTTCGCC
Source organism: Saprospiraceae bacterium (assembly GCA_027486765.1). Lineage (GTDB taxonomy): Bacteria > Bacteroidota > Bacteroidia > Chitinophagales > Saprospiraceae > Haliscomenobacter. The sequence goes on along the minus strand of JAIXOO010000210.1, from coordinate 6,032 downwards.
ACAGGGCATTGATCCGGCTACGCAACTCGATTTCGGCTTTGCTGTTTTGATCAAAATAGGAGCGAGCTACCAGCAAACCGTTGACCAAATAGGCGGTTTCCACCAAATCGCCCCCATCGTCATAGCGACTAAAGGGAACTGCTTTGCCCGTATTCCCATCGAGCCAATGCGACCAGGCGCCGTGAAACCGTTCCGCTTTTTCCAAAAAACGGGTGATTTTTAACATGCGCTCTACCGCCTGGTTGCGGCTAATCCAGCCCCGATAAGTACCGACTACAATGGCCATGATGCCAAAACCGCTGCCGCCACTGGTTACTATGTTGGGCGTAGCATTGCGCTCGGGGGCCAGGCCGGAAACCGGGTGGGCAAAATCCCAGAAGTACTTAAAGGTTTGTTTTTGAACGGTACCGATGTACTCACCGGACTCAGTGGCAAGGAGCTGAGGTGCCAAGGCCTGGGCAAGGGCAAAATGTGCCACGCAGCAAAACAGCAGCGTACTGATGCAGGTTCTCATGTCGTGCGAAATTTATGGAGGCTAAAGTAGGTTATTTGGGATAAAAAATGGATTAGGAACGGAAATGAAATAAAGTAAACAAGTTGGCTGAGCTATTTATTGATTTGGCAAGGCGCGAGGAAGGCGCATAGCAAGCCTACGCAACTGACGAGTAACGCAGCAAAATCAAAAAAGAGTCAGTTAGGTGTTTACTTTATTTCATTTCCGTTCCTCAGAGTTCCGGTTCTTGTGCCAACCATTCGGGTAGAACAGCTTTAACAGCGGCAATAAAAGCGTCGTAATCAAAGCCGCGAATGGGTTTGGCGGTTTTGGCAATTTCGAGGACTTCGAGGAAGAAGTCGGCGAGGTAGGTTTTGCATTCGGGTATTGAGGATCGCATGATGCGGTCGTAGTCCATTTGCCAGTAGAGTCCGAGTTCATTTCGGCTACGGTGGTGAATAATTTGATTTGGAAAAAAAATTTCGAATCCTGGGGAAACGATTGTCGGCATAAAACGGATGCTAGTAATTTTTGAACCAAAATTAGCTAAATCAATTCTTTTATCCAGAAAACTACCTAGACGAAATGATTGATCCTTGTCCCAATCAACGTCTTTAGTTGCGACCGAGGTGAAAGCAAAATTAGTTTCGTAAAGTACATTAGATGCATTCATGGCTACAATTTACGACTTAGTTTTTAAATATCCCGAGGATTTCCAGGTGGTCTTAAAATTGGAGTTTCGCGATTTTGATTTTCTGATAACAATACATAGTTATAGATTTTGATTTTTTCCATCTTTAAACAATCTGCGTAGTTGCCAAAAAACTGGGGCTCAAATCTCAAACGAGGGTCATGAGGTTCAGACCTATAGCGAATTATTTCACCCAAACGTGTAGTTCCATATTTCCATACTTCTCCCTCCTTTAGATAAATCAAAGTGATTTTTCCACAATTTAGACAAGGAAAAAAACCTGCTTCACGAACAATCAGCGCATATTGAACCGCATTGTCAATCTCCTTCAACTCCTTCTCCAGCTTCGCCTTTCGCTTCGGTGCCAACTCCAGCTTCCCATCCTTTTCCACCACATAATCATCCCAATTGATGGCAGCGAAAATACCAATTGTGGCTAGCAACAACAGCCAAATCCAATGCTTAGGTTTGGGGGTTGAAGCAGTGGTTCCAGCTCCGTAGGAGGCGTTTTTATTTTAGGTTTTACGGTTTTAGTTTCCATTGGGTTTGAAGTGAGTAAAAAAACTTCAAACATGCTATTTTTTTGTTAAAAAACAAAATAGAGAATAAACCTATTTTTTGTAGTTTAGTGAGGGTGGTTTATTAAATATTTGAATGTCAATATCTTATTTGCTTAATCTGCCTTGATGAACTTCAAAACAGCCCATGCACTTTCGTCGATTTTTTGTAAACGCAACAAATACAAGCCATTGCTGAGCCTTTCTGTGTTGAATTCATTTTCCGTATTTAGCCATTTTTTTTCTACATAAATCACTTTTCCTGTGCTATTGATCCAGGTCAATTGGTAGTGCCCTGTCAACGTACCAGGGAGTTTTAAATGCAGTTCACTGCGGCTGGGATTGGGGTAATACTGGATTTGTTGGGAAAAATCGAGCTGTCGAATGGCCGTGCTGACTTGTACGGTATGACAACCCGAGGTGTACACACAGGTATCGGTATACAAACGAACGGCATAACGACCATTGCTTTCGGGCAAAAAGAAGGGGCTCGACACTTGCGAAACCACTTTTTGCGTAGCACAATCCAGCCACTCATAGCGTCGAATGTTGTTGGCAATGGAGGCACTCAACAAAAGGCCACCTTGTTTTACTGTCGTATCGATGGGCTCCAGGTTCAATTGTAAAGTGACGACGGAATCACAGCCTGCCTGGGTGCGGAATGTTTCGGTATAATTACCTGTACGAGTCAACACTTGTTTGCCAAAACGAATAACTCTGCCTTCACAAGCCTGTTGGCCCACCTGGAGTTGATAGCGGGGATGGCTGGTGACCTGGATGAACAGCGTAGAATCACAGGCATTGCGGTCGCGTAGGGCGATGGGGTACATGCCCGTTTGGTGAAATTTCAATCGCCCCAGCCGGAAAGTATCGCCCGCACACAGAGACACCGGAAAGGTATCCCGCTGAATGGGGTAATGGATAATTTTGACCACCAAAATCGAATCACAACCATTGCGGGTATTGAAACGAATGGGGTAAGCGCCTTCTTTGAACAGTTTAAGTTGCCCAAAACGAAAGGTATCGCCCATACAGATGGCGGTACGCATGGTGTCCCGGTAGCTGGGCAATACGTTGAGTTGCAGCTGGATGATGGAATCACAACCCTGGGCGCTTTTGAGGCGATTGCTGTAAGAACCTGATTTGGTATAAATGGTAGATCCAATTTGATAACTACTGCCTTGACAGATGCTTGCCTGTACGTTTTGCTGAAAAACAGGATTTACCTTAAGTTGCAGTTCAAATACGACAGGACAATCACCCGGATTACGCAAGGTATCCACATAAATACCTGGATTGCGCAAACTTCTGTTGTCAAAGGAATAAACCTGCCCCTGACAAATTGCGGCATTGATGACCTTGCTTTCAAAAGAGGCCAATTCGAGATCCAGACGTACGATCGAATCACAACCCGTAATGCGAGAACTCAAAGTATCAAAATAGATACCTGGCTGACTCAATCTACGTGCCCCGAAAAGATAAGTATCACCATTACAAATTACCTCTGACAGGATGCTGCGAATCCTGGAGCGTAGCTTAAGGTTTAAGTTGATGATGGAATCACAACCTTCTCGGGTTTTTAAGTCAAGCCGGTAAATACCGGCCCGGACCAGATTTTCGCTGCCAATTTTAAGCGTGTCCCCTTCACATATTTCTTCTTGAAGATTGACTTCCTGACGAGGCAGGATGCTCAAATCCAGAACTACTGTAGAATCGCAACGCCGTTGATTGGGCGGAAAAGTATAGCGAAAAAGCCCCGTGGTATTGATCCGTAAAGGCCCCAATTGGCGGGTTTGACCCGGGCAAATTCTCTCCTTGACCCGGGTCAAAAAAGTATCCCGTACTTGTAGCTTTAATTCAATCAGCGAATCACAACGCAAGTCGGTAGGGCCATAATTGTAAAAATACGCACCGCTAGTACTGGCGATCAAGCTGTTGTTCCCGACCTTTACTTTTTCCCCTTTACACACGATGGTATCTAACTGAGTGCGAAAGGTGTCCAACATTTGGATGTCGTATTGCACTACCGAATCGCAGCCATTTTGGGAGCTGTAGCGCAAGGTCGCCAAGGTAGGGTAATAGTATCGTTCGGTACCCAGTTGCATGGTATCGCCCATACACAGGGGCACTTTCACTCGCTGGGTGTAGATGGGTAAAATGTACAAATGGAGTTTTACAATTGAATCACAGCGCCGTTTATTGGCTCGAAAAGCAATCGTGTAGGTGCCTGTACTGGAAAATTGCTGAGTGCCAATGATAAGCTGTTCGCCTTGGCAAAGCGTATCAAAGCGTTCGGTACTGTAGCGGGGGCGCAGCCATAAATTGATGATGATTGCGGTATCACGAGTAGGTTTAAGAGGGGGCTTGTTATAACGGTATTTACCCGTTTGGGTATAAATTCGGCCAAAAAGTTTTAAAGTATCACCCTGGCATAAGGTATCGTAACGTTGTACAAAAACAGTATCGGCCAGCGTGTTAACCGTTTTGGCAAACCCCAACGAGACAAACCCCAAAAAAAATGTTAGTAGTATTAATCGGTTCATGGGTTCTTAGTTTGCAAGGGCGAAGTTAAGTAAAATATAAAAACGAAAGTTTTAGCTACTTACTTAGTATTTTCGCGGCAAACAAACGTTGAGCGAATGATGGTACGACTAATCCGCATTTTGGGTATCCTTTGGGTCGTTTTGTACAGTTGTGCAACCCCTCAACCCCCTCTTGGTGGGCCCAGAGATGAAACCCCTCCTCGAATCGATACCTCCCGCAGTACGCCCAACTATCAGGTGAATTTTAAAAAACAACCCATCGAGATTGTCTTCAACGAGTGGATTCAACAGCCACAGGATGTGGCCAAACAGGTGGTGGTTTCCCCGCCCATTCGCTACATGGGCACCTTGTTGAAATTGAAAGGAAAGGTCCTGGTCATCGAATTTGATGACCGGGAAGAATTGCAGGAAAATGTGACCTATACCATCAATTTGGGTGAAGCCATTAAAGACCTCAGCGAAGGCAATGCGGCCAAAGATTTGCGCTTCGTGTTTTCGACCGGCCCGATTCTGGATTCTCTAGGGATGCAGGGGGAGGTACGCGATTTCATCACCCAAAAGCCGCTGGAGAACATCCTGGTGATGGTGTACAGCAAACTCAACGATTCGATTGTCAAAAAAGAGCGCCCGCTGTATTTTGGCAAAACCAATAAAGAAGGCAGATACAGCATCAAAAACATGCGCGAGGGCGAGTTCAAAGTATTTGCCCTCGAAGACGCCAACCAACCTTTCTTGTATGATGCAGCTACTGAAAAAATCGCCTTTGCAGACTCCCTGGTTCGTACCGGTGTAGATACCAACTCCCAGCTTAGCTTGCGGATTTTTACAGAAATACCTGCTTTACGTCTGCTCAATACGGATGCCAAACGTTATGGTTTGGTCAATTTGCAGTTCAACCAGCCTCCGAAAGATGTGCAAATTGCGTCGGTAACCCCAGGTTTTCAATTGCGCACCGAGATTGTACGCGATACCCTCAAGGTCTGGTACGCAGGGACAAGCACTGCGGCCAACTGGTCGCTGGATGTGCGCCAAGACAGCACTTTCAAAGATACGCTGCGCATCAAAACCTTTGCCCCGGAGACTTACCTGCGCACCGCAAAACTCACCTTGCAAAATGCTGACCTGAAAGAATTTCAAAAGCTAAATCCTGAAAAACCGCTGATCCTCACTTTTAATCACCCTTTGAGCAGTTTCGACATCAGCAAATTGACGGTAGTGGAAGACAGTGTACGCCAGATCAGCCCCGCGATGATTGAAATTGACAGCCTCAATTCCCGCAAGCTCATCTTGCAATACCGCTGGAACGAGTCCAGCAAATACCAGTTGCGTTTTGCGCCCGGAGCCGTACGTGACCTTTACGCACTTGGTTTCCGTGATACCGTGCGTTACAATTTTCAGGCCATGCCGCGTAAAAACTATGGCAACATCGACCTAAAAGTTGAAAACCTGGACTCCACTCGCCATTACGTGATGGAGCTGCTGTTGGGTGAAAATACCGAACCTGCGCAACGCGAGCGGATTGACATGAAAACGAATGCCCGCTTTATTTACAAAGTAATGGAACCCTCCACGTATAAAGTTCGCCTTTTCGAAGACCCCAACCGCAATGGAGAATGGACCACCGGCAACTATTTTAAACACCAACAGCCAGAACCCATCTACATCCGTGACCTGGAAGCCTTGCGCCCCAACTGGGACCTGGAAGTGGTGGTGGATTGGGAGGAAAGGAAGAAATTGCCGAAGAATTA
>JAIXOO010000096.1 GCA_027486765.1 Saprospiraceae bacterium | reverse complement strand
GGGTGCCGGGATTTCCGTGGTAGCGGCGGCAAGATAGGGAATTCCAATAAATTGACCGTGGATTAACATCAGTAAGGCAAATTCCAAACTCAGGCCACCGGATGCGCCCAGGGTATGGCCCAATTTCCATTTGTTGTTCGTTACCGCGGGTATATCGTGGCCAAACACCGCTTGGATGGCCTGCATTTCGGTGGCATCTCCTTGTTTGGTGCCGGGTGCATGGGTGACCACTACATCCACTTTGGGGCAAGCAGCTTCTTCCCAAGCCATGCGCATGGCGCGTTGCAGCCCGTCTGCATTTTTGGTGACGTTGGTGGGTGTCCCGCCCCATTCGGTGGTAAACCCGATGCCTTCAATCCAGGCGATGGCTTCGGCAGGGTCTTTTTCCATGCAAAAACAGGCTGCACCTTCGCCTAAGGCCATGGTGTTCGCCGTTTTTTCCAAATCCAAAGAACGCACCGGATAATCGTAATCATCCACTCCAGCCATGATGCGCAAGGCTTTCATTTGGGCGATGGTGAATGGAGTTAAAGGTGCTTCGGTACCACCAGCCAGATAACGTTGTACCCGGCCACTTTCCAACCAAGTCACGCCACTCAGAATGGCGTGGAGAGCGGTGCTGCAAGTAACCGAGTGCTCGGCGACCATGTCGCCGCTGCGCAAGTGATAGCCCACCCAGGAGGAAAGATTGCCGAGGGTGGTCAGTGGGGAAGTCATGGGAGATAAGCCCCCTTCGATGCCACCTTCCCATTGCTGGTGGTAATGCTCCCAGGTGTTGGTGGCGCCACGCGAGGAGCCAATTTGAATGCCCAAACCCGGTCCCGCCTGCCAGCCTGCTCGCGATACCGCTTGTTCTGCCGCCGTAATGGCCAGCAAAACCGATCGATCCACTTGAAAATAGTGTTTGTCGCTGGCACACAATTTTATGATCCTGGACTCCGCTGCAACGGGCAGGCGGCCCATCCAGTGCCCGTAGGCATCTTGTACGAGGTGGTGTCGCTCCGTTTGAAGATAGCTGCCCCAAGGATCAAAACCCAAAGCAGAAATACTGCCCCAGCCAGTTATGCCAATTTTGCTCATCATTTATCATTTCGGAATGGGGATTTCGGATTTCGGGGGCTTTTCAGGCCTAGGCATTTCCGAAATCCCCATTACAATCCTAGTGGCAGTGTACTTATTCTGCATAATCTGCCATATCCAACTCGGAGGGATTCCGAAATCCGAAATCCGCAATCCCCATTCCGAGATCGAGTGCTTTTTCTATCGCCGCATACACCTGATCCAACTGGACATCGGTGATGCAATAGGGCGGCAGAACGTACACCACATTTCCCAAAGGCCGCAAAATTAAGCCATGCTGAAGGAAAAATCGGTACAAATGGTCTCTTAAATTATTAAAATAACCGCTGCTGCTTTCGGTCTTGAATTCGATGGCCAGAATAGTACCCGTATGGCGTGCCTCTTTTACCTGGTGATGGGTTTTGATTTTGGCCAAAAAAGCCGTCTGACGCTGCACCAATCTTGCGATATGTTGTTGGGTCTCTGTGGACAACATCAGATCCAAACTGGCCAAAGCCACCGCGCAGCCCAGAGGGTTTCCAGTAAAGGAATGCCCATGGTAGAGTGCTTTGCTTTTGTCGTCGGAATAAAAAGCCTGATAAATTGCTTCGGTACAGGTGGTCAGCGCCATGGGCAACATGCCGCCGGTCAAACCTTTGGAGAGGGCGATGATGTCGGGTTTTTCGGTGCAATGTAGGGTGGCAAACAGCTTGCCCGTCCGCCCAAATCCGGTCATCACCTCATCTGCAATGCACAGCGCACCGTGTTTTTTACACAAGGCCATCAATTGATCCAACACCTCCGGTGCGTACATCAACATCCCGCCTGCTCCCAAAACCAGGGGCTCAAATACAAAAGCGGCTACGTCCCCTTTTTGCAAATGGGCTTCCAGTGCTTGTAAACAGGCGGCTTCCTGACCGGGAACTGGAGTGGGAATGCGTTCGACCTGGTACAAAAAATCCTGAAAGGCATCGTAAAAGGACAAATCACCTCCCACCGACATTGTCCCAAAAGTATCCCCATGATAGGCCAAATCAAAAGCGATGACTTTTTTGCGTGGGATGCCCTGGTTGTAAAAATACTGGATGGCCATTTTGATGCCAACTTCCACGGCGGTGGAGCCATTGTCGGTGAAAAAAACCTTGCTTTGCCCTGCTGGTAGCAAAGGCAACAACCGTTCGGCCAGCTCAATCGCGCTGGGGTGGGTGAAGCCCGCAAAGATGACGTGTTCGAGTTTGTGGGCTTGCTCCGCCAGTTTTTCGGCCATATAAGGATGGGCGTGGCCGTGGATATTGGTCCACCAGGAGGCTACTGCGTCAATGTAGACCTTGCCGGTTTCGTCGTACAATTCGGCACCTTTGCCCGCCACGATGGCGATTGGGGCATCGGCGGTTTTCATTTGGGTGTAGGGGTGCCAGATGTGGGCACGGTCGCGGGTGATCCAGTTGGGTTGTGGAGGCATTTTAATGGCGGTTTGGGTTGAACCACACTGCTGGACATTTTGCTCGGAGGACATGAATTGCCACGTGCTTTAGCGCGTGGGCTAGGATTCCGCTCGGATTTGGGCTTTAGCCCAATGTCATTGACTTAAGGAAAAAAGGTGCATTCAGTACAGTATTGTGCTGAGGTCAGCCAACCCCCGACCCCTAAAGGGGAGTACATTTTACGTATGTTTAAAATTTTGATCTTCAGTTCAAAAGAGATAAATTTCAAACTTACGTAGGCTGAACTTTCCTTTAGATCAGAGGCGATTGGTTCTAGTGTAAACCCCGAAGGGGTGACAGGATTATAGCAAAATAACCGTGTTTATTTCATTACGTGAAACCCTGAAGGGGTGGCATTATGAAATAAAACGGCGAGGGTACGGTCAAATAATGCCACCCCTTCGGGGTTTAAACACATCCTTATGCCATTTTTGCTATAATCATGTCACCCCTTCGGGGTTGAAAGCAGTGCTCAATTTAGAATCAATCAGCCTTACCATTAGGGACTGGGGGTTCTGAGGCTAAAGCACGATGCAAATTCAATGCAAAATTCTTTAAGTCAATGACATTGGGCTAAAGTCCTGATTTTCAAGTCAGGGCTAAAGCCCAAATCTGAAGGTATTCCGATGACCCCAGGCTAAAGCCAGGGGCAATTCATGTCCTCCGAGTAAAATGTACGCAAGTGTGGAGTTAGACCAATGGAGGTCTACTAATCAAAAGAGCAAAATTCTGGGGACAAAGTTCATTTTTTTAGGAAGGCAATCAAATTTTTGAAGTCGGGAAATTCATTTTCGAGTTTGGTGGCGTCAAAAATACCCTTTAAAAGTCATTGGAACAGATGAACAAATAGTATCCAGTGTCCCCTTTTTGACAAACATTTTTGCGTCTTTTTCAAAGTTAAATAACCTGTACAAATGATAGTCATGTGACTTACTCTGCGAAAACAACAGTTCATTGCGTGAGAAGAAAAAAGGTGTTTCCTTTCCTAGTTTGGTTGTTTTGACCTCAATGTATTTATCGGTTCCATTAAGGTTTCTAGAAAGTATATCAAAGCCAGCTCCGTCTCCTTCTTCTTTTGAAATCCACCTTACCTGATCCGCCAGGTTTTCTTTTCCAGAAATGGTAAGTTGCCATTTTTCATATTTTAAGGCCATTTCCTCTCCCAAAAATCCTAGTTTTCTATTTTGCTGTTCCTGCTCTAAATAGTTTGTCTTAATTGGGTTTCTAGTGTAAGCTGCTACTGGCTCTTCAACTCTATTCTTGATCAGAGGTGCTTCCTCTATTAGTTGACTAAAGTTGCTATTGATCTCTAGTGGCCCAATTTCTCTGTCTGCGAATTGCTTGAATTGTTCTTCTATGGACTGATGCCCTATGAGGTAGTCAATTACCTTATCTTCCAACATACTTTGGAAGTTGAAGCGAGGTAAATATCCTTTTATGTAGGGCTGCCCCAAATTGATCAGGACAGCGCTAATATTTTGGTGTTTAAATTCGCAAGAACCATCCGAACGCTTATTGAGCAAAGGGAGTAACTTTCTTCTGTGTTCAGCCTTATTATAGCTCTGACCAGATAACTCTTTTGAAAGCATACTGAAATAATCAGCTACGATCAGCTCGACTTCAAGGTTAGACCAGTCATTCATTTTTCTACCATTAAATAATGCTCAAAAAGAACTGGATCAATAACAAATATAACCCGATCACCCGAAGAATCCAAGCTCAAACACATTGTATTAAAAAACAATTCCAATAAAGCAATCACACCAATATTCCCCGTAGCACCTCTACCTCCCGCGCAATCACCTCCCGCGAAACCACCCCCATCTCCCCCACTCTCCCCAACACCTTTACCCCACTCAACTCCTCAATCGCTTGTTCCGAAGCCACATTTTCCGCTCCATTGTACAACAATCCAGCCAGCTCAATCCCCCGTGAACGCAGCACCTCCAGACTCAACAACGTATGATTGATGCTCCCCAAATAATGCCGACTGACCAGGATCACGGGCAGGTTCAGGTGTTGGATCAAATCCAGCATGGTTTCCTGATGGTTCAAGGGCACCATCAAGCCACCAGCACCTTCTACAATCAATGGACGGGAGGTGTCGGGCAACTGAAAATCCTGGACTTTGATCTCCACCCCATCAATGGCCGCTGAGGCATGGGGTGAAAGGGGCGTGTTCAAACGAAAACGTTCGGGGTGAATGCGGGTGTGAGGGTTGCTGACCCAGCGTTTTATTTTCAGGGAATCGGAATTGTCTAGGTCTCCCGATTGAATGGGTTTCCAGTAGTCGGCTTGGAGTGCCTCGGTGAGGATGGCGGAAACGATGGTTTTGCCGATTTCGGTGCCGATGCCGGTTACAAAGTATTGATTCACGATGGTTGTATCTTTTGATGAATCGGTCAGAGGAGAACCAAAGCGGCATTTTTTTAGCACAAAGGACACAAAGGAGGGCACAAAGGGCACAGAGAAAGCGCTTTTGACGTCGCTATATTCTTAATCTTTGATTCAACGCCCTGTCAATATCTCACCTTTGTGTTCTTTGTGCCCTCCTTGGTGTCCTTTGTGCTCCAAAATGTCGCTTTAGCCTTCCCCAAACCAACTCTATGTTTTTCAAATCTTAATCCTTTCTTCCAAAACCTCGAACAAGCGCCGGATCTGTTCTTCCGTATTAAAACTGTGCAAACAAATCCGCAGCCGTTCCTGCCCCTTGGGCACCGTCGGATGCAAAATCGGCCACACCGCAAATCCGTGGTCTTGCAGCATTTTTGCCAATTCACGCACCGCCGAATTACCCGGATACACCAAACTTTGGATTGCACTACGACTCGGAATAAACTGTGGACGCAATGAAGCAGGAATTTGTTCGGTAAAAAAGCGGATATTTTGCCTCAAGGCCTCCAATGCTGTCCCCTTCTGCATTTCCAGGTAGGCCGCCTGAACACCCGCCAAACCATGCCAGGGCAAGGCAGTGGTGTAGATAAGGGGCTTGGAAAAATTGATCAGGTAGTCAATCAAATAACCCGGGCCACAAATCGCTGCACCGTGCCCGCCCAATGCCTTGCCAAAGGTGTAAATCCGTGCCCAAACCCGTTCTTCCAAGCCCAATTCAGCCACCAATCCACGCCCTTCAAGCCCTAAGACCCCAGTTGCATGCGCTTCATCCACGATCAGTGCAGCACCATATTTTTCACACAATTCCAGCATTTCGATCAGGGGAGCTTCGTCGCCATCCATCGAGTACACACTTTCCACGACGACAAAAATCTGACCCTTAGATATTTGCAGCTTTTGCTCCAAATGCGCCAAGTC
>JAIXOO010000405.1 GCA_027486765.1 Saprospiraceae bacterium | reverse complement strand
GATGAGTTTGGAGTGTCCTGGCAAATTGTACCTCGCGAATTGATGTTTGCCCTAGCAGACCCAGATCCCGACGCTGCGCAATACGCGATGAACGCCCTGTTTCAAATGCGGAAAATCGAAATTGCCAAACTCAAAGCACCCACCGTCATTACTGTAAAAAGCATTGTCAATGTGCCTGTCGAAAAAGCCTGGGAATGCTGGACCACACCGGAGCACATTATACACTGGAACAATGCCTCCGACGATTGGCATACGCCCAAAGCGGAAACCGACCTGCGTCCAGGTGGCCGTTTTGTGTACACCATGGCGGCTAGGGATGGTAGCGTGAGTTTCGACTTTGGTGGTAATTTTGATGAAGTGGTTCCCAATGAACGCCTGACTTACACCATCGACGATGGTCGTAAGGTAGCGATCACTTTTAAGGGGAGTGGCCAGAGTACTGAAGTGATTGAAAATTTTGAAGCGGAAACGATCCATAGCCATGAACTGCAGGAAGCGGGGTGGCAGGCGATATTGGATAACTTTAAAAAGCACGTGGAGCAATAAACTACAATTACTCATTTACACAAGAAACAAAGGCAGCACAGGACATAAAGCGACGTCAACGTCTAACTTTGTGGTCTTTGTGCTGCCTTTGTGAAAAAATGTCGCTGGGGCCTTAACTCCTTAGTCGAAAATCAGATAAAAAAATGTATCTTTGAAATAAGAGATTCACCATGGCTAGAGACCTTTACCATAAAAAAGTAAGAATTGCACTTGAGGAAGAAGGCTGGTTAATCACTCATGATCCTCTTTACCTCAGTGATTTTGCCGCTAAAATCGATTATGAAATTGATTTAGGTGCAGAAAAACTGATTGCAGCCGAAAAAGGACCAGAAAAAATAGCGGTTGAAGTGAAAAGTTTTCTTCGCACTTCAATCAGCCACGAATTTCATAGTGTATTCGGCCAGTACCTTGTTTACCTTGAAGTGCTAAAAAAGCTAGCTCCAGAGCGGATTTTGTTTCTTGCTATACCGGACTTTGCTTACGATCGACTACAAGATTATTCCTTCATTTTGGACATATTGCGTAATTACGAAGTGCGGTATATCGTTTTTGATTCAAAACAGCCAAACATTGTTACATGGAAAAAATAGAAAAATACCAAGCCATCATTCTAAACTTTCTGCAACAGTATGAAAGTGAACACAAAGATGGAGAAACTTACGTCCTAACCGATACGATCCATCATCATTACCAAATCATGCGCGCAGGCTGGGATAATTTGAACCATTATTTTTTGAGGGTACGAATCCACCTCCACATCAAACCTGATGGTAAAATCTGGATCATGGAAAATCGGACTGAGGAAGAAATCGCAGACATTTTGTTAGATTTGGGGGTCGACAAAAAGGATATTGTGTTGGCATTGTTGCCTGAGCATGTGAGGGAGTTATCAGGGTACGGGGTGTAAGAAAGGTGCTATTCATTTGAAATAGCACCTTCCATATATCAAAATTTACGCTCCCACCAGCTCTTTCTCCAAGTTAGCCCCCTTCACAAACAAGATATTATTCTCCAAATGCACATGTTCGTGCAACTTCTCCTCGAACTCTTTCAACATCGAAAACAACACCCGATAAGTTGTACAAGCCTCCTCCGGCGCCTGGTACTGATTGGTCAAATCGGAAATATGTTGCATCAGTGCTCCAGCGTTTTCGTGCTCGGCTTCCATCACTACCAGTGGATTTTCGATGGAACCAAAGCCCGGTTGTTGCCATTCCGTTTTGCGCTCCAGGGTTTTGATGTAAGGAAAAAGGATTTGTTCTTCCTTGACCATGTGCTGGAGCAGCTCTTCCCGCAGTTCATTCCAGGATTGCAGCACTTCAATCAACTCGGGGTGTCTTTGCCCGTGTACCCGCGCAACTTTTACTGCAAACTCGGTAATTGGGTTGGCCGTACGTTGGATGTAATGGTGGTATTTGTTGGTGATGTAGTCGACGAGGAAACTCAAAGACCATTCGTTGTATTCGGCTTCGGGGGCAAAGGCAGATTGTTCCAGTTCTTCCAAAGCAGCTACCACTTCTTGCGGATCGATGCCTTTGGACTGGCAGCTTTCAACCAGGGTGCGGCCACCACCACAGCAAAAATCGATGCCGTAGTGTTTGAATATGGCGGCTTTGCGAAAATCTTCGGCCACGATTTGGCCGACAGTTTGGTTGCTATTCATTAGGAAAGCTATTTAAGTTATTGAAAATCAATTTATTTTTTCTAAAGCGACATTAATTGAACCATCTAAGGCATCTAAGGGACATCTTAGATGGGCAATGCCCCTGAGGTGTTTCTTAGATGTCTTAGATGGTTCAATTAATGTCGCTTTGGCAATTCAAGTGCGAAGCGCTGAAAGTCTTCAAAAGTCCTTCCGACTAAAACTCCGCACACTCCCCCACAGCGGCAAGCCGAACCACAGCAGCATGATCACTACCGCATACAATACCCCCCAGCCACTGCCAAAAAACTGCTGCATCACCGCGCCCGTAAACCCCATCAAAGCCGAAGCATCGGTATGCAACATCACCAGAATGCGCCCCAGGTCGATGGGGTTGAAAGAAACGAATGCAATGACCGCCTTCTCCAGTGGATATTCACTGAAGGCGAAGAGCAAAAAGAGCACGATCCCATTGTAGAGCAGTGCAAAATAGAACCACAACAGCAGTGCCACACCAATACCCCGGGCCTTATCTCGGGTGCGAACGGCAGCCAACATGGCCAAAGCCACAAAAATGAGGGTTAGAAACACTCCCGTCAGCACCAGGCTAAGGGCAGCACTACTGCATCCCGTTAGTAAAACCGGGATGCCCACTCCAATCAAAAAAGCCAGCGAAAGCGCCATACCCACCCCCAAAAACTGCCCAAAAGCCAACCTTTTCCGTGGAATGGGTTGCGCCAACAAGAGCTCGATGAACTCATAAGAATTGTAATAGTGGATGGTGCTAAAAATGATGCTGACCAGCGGCACCACGATCAATACGATGTTCAACAAATTGAGCAAACCTTTGCCAGGATTGCTTTCAATGCTGAACATCGTAGCCGACATCAGTAACAAAAAGAGGGTATACGCAATGATCATGCGGTTGCGCAGGATGTCGTAAGCGATATAGCGAAGTAGAATTCTCATAGGGCGATGGTTTTGCGTTGAAGAGTACTGGAAATTTTGCCTTGCTGAGCCATGATTTTGGCGATGGCTTTGGCAAAACGGGTTTCCTCCGTTCGTTCCAAAATGTTTTCAACCGACTCAAAAAATAGCAAATCACCTTCTACCAGGTACATCACATCGGTGGTCAATTCTTCCAGGTCATTGAGGATATGGGAAGTCATTAAGACGAGCTTCCCTTTTTGTTGCTCGCGCAAGACCTTGGCTTTTAGCGCTTCCGCCGCCAGGGGATCTAGGCCTGCGGTGGGTTCATCCAGTACCAATACAGCTGGATCGAACAAAAAAGCCAAACAGGCGCTGACCTTTTGCCGGGTTCCGCCCGAAAGGGTGCGCATGGGTTTGTCGAAGCTATTTTTTAAGCCAAATTCTTCGATCAACTCTTCGTCCAAAGGCCCGCAATGGCTGTCTTTGCGCAGGTCGGTCATCAGGTCAAATACCTGTCGCACTCGCATGTTGTCGGGATAACGGCCAATTTGGGGCATATAGCCAATCTGCTTGCGGTAGTCCCAGGAATCGCGGAGAATGGGTTGGTCATTGAAACAAATCCGACCTGAATCGGGGATAACCATGCCGAGCAAACACTTAATGAAGGTAGTTTTACCCGAGCCATTGGGGCCAATCAGGGAGACCCCCTTGCCCTTTTGTAAGTTTACACTCACGTTGTTGAGGGCACAGAGTTTGCCAAAATGTTTGCTCAAGTTTTGGGTCTGGATCATCGCTTGATTGGTTTGAGGAGTGGACTGGAATCTTTCAGCTCAGTCGGGGTCAGGCTAGGGAATATTTTTTCACTTTCTTCGATCAGGCGCACGACAAAACTGTGTAAAAACATCAGTCCGGCCGGAATGCGCTCCACAATCATGGCGTACAAACTCACCGGGTGATAGGGCACATCCCCTACTCCATCGCGATTGAGGTCGTAACCCGCGTACTGGTCCCAGTAGTTACCGGCGAAGCGGTTGAGCACAGTGCCGCCATTGGTAGCCACGTCGAAGGTATTGCCCAGGAAGTTGTTTTTTTCAAACACATTGTCGCTGCAATTGGCCTGCAAGCGCAAGGCCCAACCGTTGTTTTCGAGCGTGTTGTATGCCAGATGAATGCGGCTGGAACCCTCCATGTAGATCCCGGTGGTATTGTTGTCGAAGGTATTGTGCTCTATTTTGCTGTCAGATATGTCTTTAAGCAGCAGGCCGTAAGCCGCGCTGCCCCAATTTTGTTCAAAATGGTTGTGGTGCATCACCACATTGCGGGTGTACATCACCGCTACTCCAGCTCCGTTTTCCCGAAAGCGGTTGTAGGAATAAGTGTTATTGTGGGAAAACATAAAATGCAGGCCGTAACGAATGTTGTTTTGGCAAAAATTGCGTTGAATGTGGCTATCCGTCACAAATTCCAGGTAAATGCCATCGCGGTGTCCTTTTACCGTGTTGTCGCTGAACGACAAATGATTGCATTTCCAGGCATGGATGGCGTTACCGGTGTTTTGTTCCTCGGAGGGTTTTCCCACAATGGTGTTGTTGCGGGCGGTGCAATGGTCGGAATCGGAGAAATAAATCCCAAAATAACTGTGGTTGATATGGTTGTTGAGCACTTGTACGTATTGGGCACTGAGCACTTTTACTGCGGCCCAATCCGTGATACTGGTACGCCCGGTCCGCTGAAAATGAAAGCCTTTCACCACTACGTTATCCGCACTAATCGTCAGGATTTCTCCTTGCGCACTGGCATCAAGCAGGGGCTTGCCTTGTCCCAGAAGAGTCAGGGATTTGTTAATTTTGATGCCGTATTGGTAGTACGTTCCAGCGCGCACCAGGACGGTATCGCCCGCTGTGGCCCGGTCAATGGCTTGCTGAATCGAAGCACCGGGCGCAACCTGAATGGTTTTTGCCCCCAGATTGGTGACCAAAAATAGGCTGAGGATGAAAAAGGGAATACGCATTGGGAGTGATGAGTGAAAAGTGATGAGTGATGAATCTACTTTGTCAAATTGGACCAGTTGGTCGTTTCTGCTTGCCACTGTTTTTCAGACTGAAGCGCTTTTAGCTGTTCCAGCGAGGAAAAAGCGGCAATGTTTCCCCCCATCGGACTGCGTAAGTCTTCCGCCTTCAATAAAGCGGCCTTGCGCAGGTCGATCAGGGTTCCTTGTTCATTGTAGTCGTTGACCAAAATGTGGCCGTAGTCTGCTTCCTTTGATCCCTGCATGCGGTAGTATTTGTCGAGGCAAAACAGGTCGTCAAACTTGTACACTTTTCCTTTGATCGTGACGAGTTCCGCCGCAAAACGATCGTCCATAATGGTCATTTTGCAAAATTCACATTGGTCATGGCCGTACCGGATTGGGCTGGGTTGGGCTGTGCAGGCAAACAGGAACAGCAAGCCAATTGCAGCCACGGTGCGCATGGATTTTAATTTGGTTTTTGAATCAGGGCGGAGGTTTTTGCAAAAATAATATTCACAGGCAACCACCAGCGTCAGCACTACGCCAGTAAAAATGAATAGGACCCCTCCCCAGTCCGGCACCGAATACGCGCCAAAATTGAGCAGCTTTTTGTAGCCGATCAAAGGTGGTTGGTAGGCCATGCCGGGTACACTAATTGCCGCAGTGGGATCGAGGTTGTGGCCATACTGGTAGCCCCATTGGTAAAAATCGACCATGGCGACAATACCCGCAACGACGATCAGCCCCAGATAAGCCAAAGCCCCAACCCGCTTGTTTAGCCAAGCCACCACTAGCCCGAGCACCACAAATAATGCGGCGAGGTACGGCAGGATAATGAACTCTGGAAACATCTCCTCTTTGATGTGGGCCATACCGATGTAGTGGTTCAAGCCATTGATGATCTCCACGTCGCCAGAAAGGTGGCTGAGCCATATTTTCATCATCAAACCTTCAGGATACTGGGGTGCCCACAGTTCAATTCTCCAGATGGGCAGGAAAAAAGAACCTATCATGGACAAGGAGGCGATCAGGATCGCTATGCGGGATTGGATGCGCAATGGCTTCATGGTAAAACTGATTTGATAAACTGTCGATAGAGGCAAGGTTTTGACCTCCATCGACAGTAGTAATATTTATTTCAAAGTCACTTTGGCCGCTTCATCCAGGCTAACCCCAGTGCCCCAGCGCAATGCCACATTGCTGTTGGCGGGTGATACCCTGACGTAACCTTGCATTTCCTGGTGCAGGGCTGAGCAGAAGTCGGTACAATACATGGGCACAATACCGGCTTTGGATGGAATCCATTTCAAGGTACAGGTCTCCCCTGGCATGATCAGAATTTCGGCGTTGTTGGCCTTGCGGATGGCAAATCCATGTGGCACATCCCAGTCTTGTTCGAGGTTGGTGACGTGGAAATACACTTCATCGCCCACCTTAACCCCTTCGATGTTGTCTGGAGCAAAGTGCGAGCGGATGGAGGTCATGTACACGTGCACTTCTTTGCCCTTGCGGACAACCTTGGTTTCTTTCTCACCTTTGGCCACATAGGGGTGGTTGTTGTCTTCCAGTTTGAAAAACTTCACACTATTCGGTTCCACCAATGCCGCCGGGAGTGCTTCGGCGTAGTGCGGTTCACCTACGGTCGGGAAATCGAGCAATAGCTGCATTTTGTTGCCATCAATGGAGTACAACTGCGCTGATTGGGTCAATTCCGGGCCGGTGGGTAGATAGCGGTCTTTGGTTATTTTGTTGTAGGCGATCACATATTTGCCGTGTGGTTTCATGGTTGGACCACCGGGGATACTCAAGTGACCAACCGAATAATACGTAGGCACGCGGTCGAGTACTTCCAGTTTTTCGATGTTCCACTTGACCAATTCAGACGATACAAAGAAAGAAGTAATGGCATTGCCCTGTCCGTCAAACTCAGTGTGCAATGGCCCCAAGCCGGGTTTTTGTACCTCTCCGTGCAACACTGCTTCGTAATTCAACACGGGAATGCTTTCAAACTCGCCGTCAAATTTTTTAGCAGCAATGGCTTTTATCATTTTGCTGAAAGAGAATACCGGAATCACTGCGGCCAACTTGCCACTACCGACGATGTATTCACCCGTAGGATCTACATCGCATCCGTGGGGCGATTTGGGGCAAGGAATAAAGTACAACATGTCTGGACAATCTTTGGGGTCCAGGGTCATTACTTCCTTGATCATGGTAGAAGTAGCCGAGTGGGTTCTTTCGTCGTATACGTTGTGGGCGTATTCGGCGGGTTCTTTTTTGCCTTTGCCGGCTTTGAGGTACTCTTCAGCCTTTTTCCAGTTTACAGCCAGGATGAAGTCCTTGTCTTTTTGCGAAGCATTCACTTCCAGCAAAGTATTCGCCTGTTCCGTATTGTAACAAGAGAAGAAAAACCAGCCGTCGGATACCCCACGGCCACAACGTGACAAGTCGAAACTTACCGCTGGTGTTTTTAACTGAAAACCTATGGACATCCGCCCGCTGGTTTTGTCAATTTTGACAAAACTGAGGTAGCCCTTGAAGTTTTCCTTAAAGCTACTGATCGGCACGTCGGCAAACTCATCCGGTGGGACGGAAAAACGGGTACCTGCTACGGCATATTCGGTATTGGCAGTCAGAAATGGAGAGGAGTGGTTGCCCCCGCTGTTGGGCAATTCGATGATCTCTTCAGTGCGGAAGGTTTTGAGGCTGATGCGCGCAATTCTCGGCGTGTTATTGCCATTGATAAAAACCCAACGCCCGTCGTGTTCCCCTTTGGTCGTCGACAGGGCGATGTGGTGAGAATCATCCCAGGGTACAAAACCGTTGGAGGTATTGAGCATTGGTTTGGTTTCTTCACTGTAGCCATATCCGCTTTCCGCAAACTGTGAAAAAACGGGGATGATGCGCAACATACGCCCGGAAGGGATGCCATAAACCGACATTTGGCCGTTGAAGCCCCCCGATACGAAGCTGTAAAACTCGTCCTTTTGACCCGGTGCTACGTACACTTTGGCGGCAGCGTCACCGGCTATGGTTGTGCCCAAATCTTTGGGTTTACAGCTGAATGTCAGGGCCAGCAGCGAAAGGAATCCAAAAGTTGGTATGACCCAATTAAGTTTCATAGGTGTATTGATTAAGTGATGAAAAATATGCTGTAAAGAATGTGTTCCTCACACTCCGGGAGCACCTCATTGACGCATCAAATATATTAAGATAAAAAGGTCTTAAATTATGATTAACCTCAACAACGTTGGTGACAAATGTCAATTGAATCAAAAAAAGACATAAATATCTTTATGTCCGAAAACAATTCATTTATCAGTAAAAGTATTTGATTATGAAACCATTAAACAAATGGAAAACAGGTTCAATGGCCCTATTGATCAGCCTTTTTATCCTGTCATGCCAATCCAACACCAGCAATTCGAGCGAAGCAAAAGACACTGCGACTGCCGCCGCCGGGCAATCTGCGGTAGTGGACAATGAATCGGCCAAAGATGTGGTCAAGGTGGCCGTGGGTTCGCCAGATCACAAAACGCTGGTGACGGCAGTACAAACTGCTGGGTTGGTGGACGTACTTTCCAACGCCGGGCCCTTTACCGTTTTTGCACCAAC
Organism: Saprospiraceae bacterium; assembly: GCA_027486765.1. GTDB lineage: Bacteria > Bacteroidota > Bacteroidia > Chitinophagales > Saprospiraceae > Haliscomenobacter. The sequence continues at coordinate 20,260 of JAIXOO010000405.1, read as the reverse complement.
GGATGCCGCTTTTGCTGCCTTGCCCAAGGGTACAGTAGATGATTTGTTGAAGGAAAAAAACCGGGATATGCTGACCGACATTTTACAATACCACGTAGCGGTAGCGGGATATCCGGCGGAAGTACTTACTGACGGGCGGATTTTGAGCATGGTCAATGGTGGTTCCGCCACCATCAGCAACAAAGACGGGGTGATCATGATCAACGATGCCAAAGTTATTGCCTCCGTAAAAGCCAGCAACGGCATCGTACACGTCATCGACAAAGTTATTTTACCAAAGTAAATGCCCTACCTTAATTTTCCGAATAGTTGAATATCTTGCAATGTAATTTTGATTTTGAGCTTATGTTTTCCAAATCTTGTCAATACGCGATCCGGGCAGTACTCTACCTTGCCGAACACGGCAAAGAGGGTCAATGCGTTGGAGTAAAGGACATCACTGAAGCACTGGAGGTGCCTGGCCCCTTTTTGGCCAAACTCCTGCAACAGTTGTCTCGCAACCAGTTGATTGGCTCCACCAAAGGACCGCACGGCGGTTTTTGTATGAGCCCAAAGCACCTGGAAGCACCATTGATCCGGGTGATTGAATGCATCGACGGCCCCGAGGTATTTACCTCTTGCGTATTGGGGTTACCGACTTGCAATGCCGCCAATCCCTGTTCTTTGCATCACCAGTCGCTGGCTTACAAACAAGGAATGCTCAAAATACTCAAAGACAAAACCATTGCTGAAGTTGCTCAACAAGTTCCAGAATTAAGGTAAAATCAAGCTGATTTTTCACCTTTTTTAATACTTGTTCAATGAATAAGCACATCGTACTGCTGCTGGGGCTAGGCATTCTATTGTCGGCCTGTGGCGGCAATTCCAACAATTCCCCGGATTCCACTGCTGAAAAAGAACCGTCTGCCGCTCCAGCTGCCTCGGAAAAAGGCATCGGAGAGATTAAGTCAGTGACCCTGAATAATCCGCTCAAACCGGATATGGTCGCAAAGGGTCAAGCCATTTACGACATGAAATGCGCGGCTTGCCATAAGCTGGACGACATGCGCGTGGTCGGCCCAGGTTGGAAAGGCCTCACCGAGCGCCGCAAGCCCGAATGGATCATGAACATGATCACGAATGTAGAAATTATGCTGGACAAAGACCCGGCCGCTCAGGCGCTGCTGGAAGAATGTTTGATGCGGATGCCCAATCAAAACGTATCGATTGGAGATGCCCGGGATATTCTGGAGTTTATGTATGCCAATGATGGCAAAAAGTAATTAATACTAAGCCAAATTTTCACCAAAGCGACATTTTTTTAGCACGAAAGACACAAAGGAAGCACAAAGGACACGAATACAGTTTTCTTGGTGCTCCTTGTGCTTTCCCTGGTGTTCCTTGTGCTACATTTTGTCTCTTTGGTGTTACTAAACACTTGTAAAAAGTCCTGAAAGATGCCTACCTCTTGGTTCAAAATAGCATTGGGTAATTTTTTCATCGCTGCACTCCTGGGGCTAACCCTCCGTTTTGCCTTCATCCGGGAAATCCCTTTTTTCAAATTCAAAAACATCTTGCATGCTCATTCACATGTAGCCATGCTGGGTTGGCTGTATTTGGGATTGTTTGGATTGTTGTTTGTGTATTTTGTATCCGATACAACCATACGGCAGAAATCCTATACCCGTTTGTTTTGGTTGACCCAGTTCAGCGTGCTGGGAATGCTATTCAGTTTTCCGTTTCAGGGCTACGGCCCGGTTGCAATCGGTTTTTCCACCCTACACATTTTTTGTACGTATGCTTTTACCCGCATGATCTGGGGTGACCTCCGTGGTGATGTCCGCTTTAGTGCCCGTTTGTTGCGTACCTCTTTGTTCTTTATGGTGCTTTCCACATTCGGAGTCTGGGCGATGGGGCCCCTCATGGCCTCGGGTTTCAGACATAGCATCTGGTACCATCTTGCGGTGCAGTTTTTTCTGCATTTTCAATTCAATGGCTGGTTTATCATTGCAATGCTGGCACTATTCTTCCGTTGGATTGAGCAACAACAAGTGGTGCTTCCACTACCCCGGCTCAAGTGGTTTTATCGATTATTGGTGAGTTCCACCGTACTAACATTTGCGCTGGCAGTAGCCTGGGCGGAGCCACATCCCCCAGTTTTCGCGGCCAACAGCATTGGAGTGGGTTTACAATTTGCTATGCTGGGAGTACTATACTTGATGCTGTTCCCCTGGTGGCCACAACTCATATCCAAATTAAATCGTGTCAACTACATCTTGTGGCAAATCACCTGGATCAGCTTTTGCATTAAGGTACTGGTGCAAACTGCCATCGCCCTACCGTTTGTAGCTCAAATGGCCTATACCATCCGCAACTACATCATCGGTTTTATCCACTTGATGATGTTGGGCATTTTGAGTTTTTTTATCCTCGGTTTCCAATACGGGCAAAGTTCTAGTTTAAGCAAAAATCAAAGCTGGGGCTTGATCGCGCTGGGCAGCGGAATCATTGGGTCAGAGACTTTGTTGTTTTTGCAAGGCACCTTGTTTTGGGCAGGTTGGGGTTTTATGCCGGGATACTATTTGCTGCTGTTTGGCGCAAGTGCGTTGATCCCCATTGGGGTTGGATTGTTGTTGGTAAAAAGCGGCCCCAAAGTGCTGGCTTAAAACAAAACCTTCACATCCTTTTTCGTCACCTTCCCCATGGCATTACGCGGCAATTCAGGCACCAAAAGGTATTGGCGAGGCACCCGATAAGCGGGCATTCGTTCCCGCATCCAGAGGTTAAGTGCTTTTAGGTCAATTTCTGCTTTGGTAACCAGTGCAGCCGCTACCGTTTCACCCCACTCTTCACTCGGCAAACCGACTACGGCACAATCCGCAATGGCTGGATGGGTGCGCAGGACTTCTTCAATTTCCAGTGCAGACAATTTGTAGCCCCCCGATTTGATGATGTCCAGCGAAGTGCGACCGAGGATGCGGTAATAGCCATCTTCAAGCACAGCGGTATCTCCTGTCATAAACCAGCCATCGGCAGTAAAACTTTGGGCGGTAGCCTCCGGGCGTTGCCAATATTCCAAAAAGACATTGTCGCCTTTGATCTGAATCTCACCAACTTCTCCGGGGCCGATTTCTAGTAGTTGATCATCCACCAAACGTACTTTCACCCCCGGCAAGGGTTGGCCAATGTACCCAGCCCGGCGCTCGCTAGTATAAGGATTGCTGATGGCCATACCAATCTCAGTCATGCCGTAACGCTCCAGCAAGCGGTGTGCACTAATGCCTTCCCATTTTTCCATCACCGACACGGGCAGTGCTGCTGATCCCGAAATTTTCAAACGAAAAGCCTTCAGGCGGGTTTTCAGTTGCGCTTGCGCTTGGGCGGGCATGGCCTCTACCGCTTCAATCAATTTGAAATAAATCGTAGGCACAGCCATAAAGACGTTCAAATCACCATGTAAAAATATATCCAGCACTTTTTGAGCGTCAAAATGGGGTAAAAACTGCACTTTTCCCCCAGCCCACAAGGTGCAGGATACCACGTTGATGATGCCATGCACGTGGTGAAGCGGCAAAATGCACAAGGTGTGGTCGGTATCCGCATAAGCCCAGGCTTCGATCAGGGATTCAATTTGCGCAGCAATGTTGCGGTGTGTAGTCACCACTCCTTTGGGCAAATTGGTCGTGCCACTGGTGTATAATATCATGGCCCGGCGGCTTAATTCAAGCTGGGGCAAAATTCCTTTTGTCTCTGGTTCATCATTACCCAGCACTATCAAATGAAGTCCTTTCTCATGGCAATAAGCACCTAAAACAGCCTCAAATTCCGGCGAAACCACCACGATATCCGCATGAGTGTCTTCCAACACGTACTGCAAAGAGGGCAAAGGATAGGTGATGCACAATGGTACAACAATGCCGCCTGCCAACCAAATTCCCCATTGGGTACGCACATAGTCGAAGCCGGGCTTGACCATGAAGGCGACGCGGCGTTCGGCAAGGTCGGCTTCGTTTTGTAGCAAAACATGGGCAAAAGCTTCGGCAGCGTTTAACAAGTTACCATAGGTGTTCGATTGATTTTCCTCCTGAATGGCAATGCGGTTTGGATGCGATTTGGCGTAGTTGAAAATGGGTAGTGACATGGTGGTGCGTTGATGTTTTATCAGACTTTGCTACTTTAGAATATCTCCAGCAAATCTATTTCATCAGATTCGGCAAGTTCAAAAATTACCTTGCTTTTTTCAAGCAAAATTGAAGCAGTTTGCTCCGTTGATAGATTGCCTGTTCTCAATAAAACAACCTTGGGAGGGCTCCCAAACCTTTCTAATAAAAACCGATAATCTTCATCATTTGAAACAATGATGATGTAGTCGTTTGCTTTTGCCCAGTGCCAGATTTCCATATCACTAGCGGGGCTAGTTAATCCGGTTCTAGAAACATGTAAACATTGTGGGTAAACGTCGGCGAGTTTTTTTACCAATCGAAATGATAGATTGGCATCTAGTAACACTTTCATCAGGCAGCCAACACTTTGGTACGAGCTTCTCTATGCGCAGCGTAAGCTAAAGCAGCTCTAATTTTTTCCATATCCAATTCAGGAAAGTCGGCAATAATATCATCAAAAGACATTCCTGAAGCTAGCCATTCTAAAATATCTTGAACCGTGATTCGAGTACCAATCACACAAGGTTTTCCAAAACGAATGCTTGGATCAATCCCAATAAAGTCATTCAATTTAAACATCTCAGATCGTGTTTACTTATTCAAAGATAGGGAAATAATTGCGAAAAAACCAGCTAAGGGTATTCTGCTAATACCTCACTATAAAATTCAGGCTTTTGGAAGCACGGAATCCACCCAAAATCGGCTAACTTTCCCACAAACAATCACGGATTCCGTATGAAAACCAATAAAACCATTCAACTTCTACTCTTTTCCCTCCTGGTATTTTTCCAGGTACAGGCGCAACCCTTCGATGCCAAACTGTTCAATTCCATGCGCTGGCGCATGATTGGCCCGCATCGGGGAGGACGTACCGTGGGCGCAGTCGGTGTACCCCAACAACCCAACGTGTTTTACATCGGGGTCAACCACGGGGGTGTTTGGAAAACCACCGACTATGGCCGCACCTGGGTACCCATCTTTGACGACCAACCTACCGGGTCGATCGGCGATGTGGGCGTTGCGCCTTCCAACCCAAACGTGCTCTATGTCGCCAGCGGTGAAGGCCTCCAAAGACCTGATTTGTCGGTCGGGGATGGCATGTACAAATCAGTGGATGCGGGCAAAAGCTGGCAACACATTGGCCTGCGCGAAGGCCAACAAATCGGAGGCATCGACATCGATCCCAAAGATGAAAACCGGGTTTTCGCGGCTGTACTCGGTCACCCCTACGGCCCCAACACCGAGCGCGGCGTGTACCGAACCACCAATGGCGGCAAAACCTGGGAACGGGTGCTGTACAAAGATGAAAACACTGGCGCCATCCAGGTGACCATTGATCCTAGCAACTCGAATATCGTCTACGCCAGTTTGTGGGCTGCCCGCCAAGGCCCTTGGGAAAACGGAGCCTGGCAAGGTCCAGAAACAGGGTTTTATAAATCCACTGACGGCGGGAATACCTGGCAAAAAAAGGTCAGTGGTTTCCCCTCTTTTGCTGAAGGTTTGGGGCGCATTGGCTTTTGCATCGCTCCGAGTCAACCCAAGCGCCTTTACGCTACCGTTGATGCGCCTACAAAAGGGGGCATCTACCGCAGTGATGACGGTGGAGAATCCTGGACTTTGATGAATCCTGATGCCCGGTTCTGGGGTCGGGGTAGCGATTTTGCGGAGGTAAAAGTGGACCCTAAAAATCCCGATATTGTTTATTCCGCCAATGTGGTAGCTTGGAAATCAACCGACGGTGGCAAAAACTGGTCTGCTTTCCGTGGTGCGCCCGGCGGCGACGACTACCACCGCATCTGGATCAACCCCAACAACCCGGATATCATCTTACTGGCTAGCGACCAAGGTGCCATCATTACCGTCAATGGCGGGGAAACTTTTAGCTCCTGGTACAACCAACCAACCGCGCAGTTTTACCACGTGAGTACCGACAATGCCTTTCCTTACAACGTGTACGGTGGGCAGCAGGAAAGTGGCTCGGTAGGGATTACCTCGCGTGGCAACGATGGCCGCATCACTTTTCGGGAATGGCATCCCGTTGGTGTGGAAGAATATGGCTACGTAGCCCCCGACCCACTTGATCCCAACATCATTTACGGCGGCAAAGTCACCCGTTTTGACAAACGGACGGGCCAAAACCAAAACATCGCTCCGGAAGCAGTTCGATCGGGTAAATACCATTTTATCCGTACTGCACCCATTCTGTTTTCGCCCATCAACCCAAAGACTTTATTCTATGCAGGAAATGTGCTATTCAAAACCCAAAATGGAGGCAACTCCTGGGAAATCATCAGCCCTGACCTGACTCGGGAGACTTATGATGTCCCAGCAAGTGTTGGTGTATATACCAGTGCAGACATGAAAACCATGCCCCGGCGGGGTGTCATTTATACCATTGCGCCATCGCCTCTTGACTCCAACTTGATTTGGGTGGGTACTGATGATGGATTCATCCAAGTTACTCGGGATGGTGGCAAAAACTGGAGCAATGTCACTCCGCCTGCGGTGACCTCCTGGAGCAAAGTATCGATCATGGAAGCCAGTCATTTTGACAAAAACACCGCATATGCTGCCGTCAACCGCATCCGATGCGACGATTTGCGCCCCCACATCTACCGTACCCGCGACGGAGGTAAAACCTGGCAGGAGATTGTCACGGGTTTGCCCGATGACCCGATCAATGCCGTAAAAGAAGATCCGCTCAAAAAAGGTTTACTTTTTGCGGGTTCGGAACGAATGGTTTCGGTGTCCTTTGATGATGGGGAACACTGGCAATCCTTGCGTTTGAACATGCCTGCCACTTCGATTCGAGATTTGGTGATCAAAGACGATGACATTGTGGTGGGTACCCACGGGCGCTCGTTCTGGATTCTCGACGACATCACGCCATTGCGGCAATTGACTCCCGCACTGGCTACTCAAAACTCGATATTGTACAAACCTCAATTGACTTACCGGGTACGCTGGAACATGAATACCGATACCCCCATCCCGCAGGAAGAACCCTCTGGCGACAACCCGCCTGATGGTGCAATCGTCAATTATTACCTGAAAGAAGCAGGAACCGTAAGTTTGGAAATTCTGGATGCTGCCGGGAATCTGGTGCGCAAATTCACGCCCAGTGACGCACCGGACAACATCCCACCGAACAACGTCCCAGCTTATTGGATTCGTCCTCAGCAGATTTTGTCGGGAGCAGCGGGTTCGCATCGCTTCGTATGGGATTTGCACTACGCACCGCTGCCTGGGCCGGTCAATTTCCCGATTGCGGCTACTTTTCGCAATACTGCTCCTCGGCCTACCGGGCCTTGGGTAATGCCGGGCAATTATACGGTGCGACTGACCGTCAATGGTCAAAGCTTTACCCAGCCTTTGGTGATCAAGATGGATCCTCGGGTGCAAACCAGTACTGCTCAATTGCGGCAACAGTTTGACTTGTCGATGACTAGTTATGATGGGCAAAAAAAAATAAACGCTATGCTCAACCAGACGGCAGGATTGCGTGCGCAAATCAAAACAAATTTGGGCTTGCTTAAAAATGGAATATTGGCCCCAAAATTGCACGATTTGAGCGAATCGTTGGTCGCCTTGGAAAAAGAATTTGGGCCAGTGAGTCGCAATTATGCTGGGGTTTTTGGGGTGTTGCAGGATGCGGATATGCCACCTACCAAACAGGCAGTCGAAGCGGTTTCAGCGGCTCAAACTAGTTTGGATGCCATCAATAAAAAAATGGAAGCCATCAAGGGAACGCTGCCAGACATCAATACAGCGCTGAAAAGAATGAATTTGAAGGCCCTTGAATAAGTTAACGTAAATTTTAAATTAACTGCGCAAAATGTGCGGCTTCTACGAAGTCGTAAAAGCTTAAACTTCAACCATTTTCTACAAATGTGTGACCTCTCCGAGGTCAACAGATCGACTTCGTAGAAGTCGTACATTTGTATAAATCGTTGAAAATGAGTTTCTTACGACCTCGTAGAAGTCGCACTATTATTTAGCTACCTCAAACCCAGCAACACCACCACGCCCCACATCAACGCAAAACTGATCAATAAAGAAATATTTAGCAGCGTCCCCGCAATTCGGGAGTCAAAATTCATTTCATCTGAAAAAGGCAGAATGGTCAAACCAATGGGCAGCAAGACACAGACGATCAACACACTGCGCATTTGTGAATCAGCAGGCAACAAAAAATACAAAGCCGCAACGGCAACAAAACCTACGCCATACCGAATGGCCAATACTTTGGAAATGGCCTTCAACTTATTTTTATCCAGCGCAAAACTCAAATAAAGCCCCATCAGCAACAGCACCAACGACTTGTTGGCTGAGGCAAGAATATCCAAGCCATCCATCGCCAATTTGGGTACTGGAATGTTCAAAAGATTGATCGACAGCCCTACGAACATGGCCAAAAAGGGCGGCAAACTAAAGACCCGTTTGAGAATCATCCGCCAGTCGACCGCCTTGGCTCCACTTGATGCGATGTAGCTCCCCAGTGGATAGACGATCCCAAAAGCAATGATGGTGTTTCCAATGTCGTACATCACCGCGTAAACCAGGGCTTCCTTGCCAAAAAGTCCTTCGATGATCGGAAAACCAAACAAGCCTACATTGGCCGTACCTGCGCCCATGGTGAGTACGCCGCGTAGCTCGTTCGAATAATTGCCAAACCAAAACCAGGCAACCGTGAGCATCAGGCTACAAAAGCCGATGCAAAGCAGCGGCAGTAAAAACAGTGAAGGAGTCAGCTCTACCCGTACCATAGACACCAGCATCAAGGCTGGGAAAGTAGTGTGCATCAAAAACTTGGAGATGGTTTTGCCTTCCTCTTCTTTGATGAAACCGTATTTTTTCAACAAAAAACCTAGGGCGATGATGCTGAGGGTGATGATAAAGACATGGTTGGCTTGGGTCATTTCAAGCGAGTGTTTTTGTGTTTGTGGCCCAAAGATAACAGCCAATATCCAAGCATATAGCTCAAATATTGGCTGTCGTGATATTTCGAAATGGAATACTTTTATTTAAACTCAAACTTCTCCACGCCTCCCAAGAAATTCCCCTTCGCATCCGGGTTTCGGAACACGATGAAAATATCCTGTTTCCCAGCGGGAGCAGCGGCAGTCAGCTTTAAAGGCACATCCTTTTTATCCCCCTTCGGGAAACTGGTTTCAGCCAGTAGCGTCCCTTCCGGTGAACCCGCGCGCAATTCAATTTTCCCGCCGATGCCAAAACCTTTAGTGTATACCGTGATTTCGGAAACACCCGTCAGGTCGATGCCATTGTAGCGCAGGTAAGCATTGTCGTTGGCTACTTGCATCGGGCTGTTCCCCCGTGCGCGCATCATTTCCCGGTGGGCATCCGCTTCGGTTGCGTACAGGATTGGCGAACGTAAGGCAAGGGTCTGGCTGGCGATCAAAGCGCCTACCATGGGAATCCCTTTGTCGGTATAGCTAGCGCTAAGGATGTACATGCCGGGCTGCTTTTTCTCGTGTTCGCTCAGGTTGACTGATGCAGCAAGAGGGCGGTTTTCCGGTTTTTTATCCTTGGCCAATGACAAGATGTATTCTGCCATTGATTCTGCTTCTGACTTGGTGAGTTGTGGGTGAGCATTCATGGCTTGTTCGCCCCATACTCCTTTGCCACCCTTGAGGATTTTATTGGCCAAAATCCCGGCAACGGATTCCCAACCGTCTTTGTATTTCTTGGAAATGTCCATGAAGGATGGGCCAACCGATTTCTCATTCATTTGGTGGCAAGACTTGCAGTCGGAGAGTTCGATCAGGCGTTTGCCCGCTACAAAACCAGAGTTGGTTTGGTGCCCTTGAGCTACGCCCGTACGGTCGAAGCCTTCGATGTAGTTCAAACTCACTGCTACGTCTTCGCTGCTGATGCCTTTGCCTACTTCGCCGTCTTCCTTGTCACTCACCTTTATGGCGTAATCGAGTGGTTTGCCGGGGAAGAAGAAGGTTTGGTTGCCTTTTACGGTCAAGTCCAGTTTTGGCATTTCATTGCCTACCCGGATGCCCACTTTTGAGCTGGACGTTTTGCCCTGAGCATCGGTTACGGTCAATTCGGTTTCATAAAACCCAGGCTTTTTGTACTTGGCCACCGCATTGGGGCTCTTACTGCCTTTACCATTGCCAAAGTCCCAGGCATAAGTCAGAGCCTGACCTTCAGGGTCTTTGGAGGCAGAAGCATTCAAGGTTACGCTGAGCGGTTTTTTGCCCGCCGTAGTGCTGGCTTCCAATTTTGCCATTGGTGGCAAATTGCCAGGGTTGTATTCAATTTTGAACAAGGTAGCATCCTCGTTGGCAGAAAACCACTTTTTACCATACTCCAACATGTACAAGGTTCCATCGGTGTGGAAAGCCATGTCCATGGGGTTTGACAAGGGAACATTGGGCGCAAAACGCTCCATGTCGGCGTACTTGCCGTTTTCATCCATCGTAATCACCATGATCCAATCGCGAATCCAATCGTAGGCGAAAAACTTGCCATTGTAATAGTTGGGGAAACGATTGGGTGCATTTTTGAAATCGTCGGCATAATACACAGGACCAGCCATGGGGTTGCGGCCACCTTTGCCCATCAACGGAAATTCGGTGGATGTCACATAGGGATACCACACCAGTGGCGGCTGGGCAGCGGGCAATTCAATCAAACCCGTGTTGTGCGCACTTTCGTTCATTGGTGCTTTGGGGTCGTAGGCGACACCTGCAGTTTTGGTGTCAAAATCCCAGCGGCGATAAGGTTTATTATTGGCTACAAAAAGTGGCCAGCCAAAGTAACCCGCTTTCTGCGCCTGATTGAACTCACAATGACCACGGGGGCCACGCTCGGCACTGTCTTCGCCTGCATCAGGGCCTACATCGCCCCAATAGACAAAGCCAGTGTGCTTGTCTACCGAAATACGGTAAGGATTGCGGCAGCCCATCACGAAAATTTCGGGACGAGTTTTGGCAGTACTTGCCAGGTACATGTTGCCCTCCGGAATGGTATAAGTGCCGTCGGGTTGTACTTTGATCCGCAGAATTTTACCCCGCAAGTCGTTGGTGTTGGAGGAAGTATACCTGGCGTCAAAACCGCTGCGGCCAGGACGACCATCCATCGGGCCGTAGCCGTCTGACTCAAAAGGATTGGTGTCATCTCCGGTGCTCAAAAATAGATTGCCTTTGCCATCAAAATCGATGGAGCCACCCGTATGGCAGCAGCCGTCTTTTTTAACTTGAACGCGCAAGACGACTTTTTCGGAAGCAAAAACCAACGTGTCCTTGGCCTCGTCATATGTAAATTGCGAAAGGCGATTTTCCTTTGAGTTGTCGTTGGGTGTGTAATACAAAAACAGGCGTTTGCTCTGTGCGTAGTTGGGGTCAGCACCCAAGCCCATCAAGCCATACTCGTTACCAGTAAAGACGGGCATATTGGCCACTACTTTTATATTGCCGGTAGCCGGGTTCCACATTTTTAGTTTGCCCTTGCGCTCGGTGAACAACACTTTACCATTTGGCAAAACAGCCAGTTCGGTTGGCTCGTCGAGGTTGTTGACCAGCACGGTTTTCGAGAAGCGAGCTGGATCAGGTACTTGTTCACTTTTGGCTTTGCTGTAGTCCAGTTTTTCGGACATGGCCCAAGTCAAACCACCGATGAAGTGTTTGGCAATTTTAGGGTCCGAAAAGGACTCCCAGGTGTGGCCATAGTTGGAATAAAAGGACTTGCCGCCGTCAAATTCATGGTACCAGGCCATGGGGTGAAAATCACCCATTTTGCCATCCTTGTACGATTTTTCATCCACTTTGATCAGTGGCTTGATTAAATCAGTACGCAGGGATTTGAAGTCGTAGAACTCGTCCGTGTGGTCAAACGTAGCATCGAGGTGCTGCGTAGAAGGGTGGTTCCGATCCATTACGGTCATCGTCCCCTTTTGTACATTGGGATTGCCAGGGTGACTGGCAAAATACCCGCCCATCAGTTTGTTGTACCAGGGCCAGCCGTATTCGGTATCGGAGGCGGCGTGGATGCCTACATAAGAACCTCCCGCCTGAATGTAGCGCTCAAAGTTGACTTGTTGCGCCGGGCTCAGTACATCGCCAGTGGTGTTTAGCCACACCACAGCGTTGTAACGTTTGAGGTTTTCCTCGGTAAATTTGTTGCTGTCTTCGGTAGTGTCCACTGCTACTCCAGCGGTTTTACCCCACTCCTGAAAGAATTGGATGCCGCGCTGAATGGAGTTATGGCGCCAACCCATGGTTTTGGAAAAAACCAAAACCCGCTTTTGGGAAAAAGCGCTCAGTGAAAAAAGACAGAGAAACAGTAGGATGATGTGATCTTTGCGCATTTGAAAAGGTTTGGGGCTCTAAATCCAAGTTCGAGACTGGCTCCATCCCTGGAACTTTGGAACTTGGAACTTTGGAACCTTTAAAATTTTATTTGACAATCATTTTTAACAACAAATCAGCCACCAACTGATTGCCTGCATCGTTCAGGTGCACCCGGTCGGTGGTCAAAATGCCCGATTCCTGGTTCTTCGGATTGCTCTTCAGGTTGTAAGCCAGGAATTCTTTGCGTAAGTCAGCCAGTGGGCAATCGAATCTGGAGGCAATGCTCCGAATCATGTTGGAGTAATGATTGAGGTCGCCGTCCTGTTGATTGCTGTGATCGGTGCGTTCACCAATCACGGCGGGGGTACAACAAATGACCTTGATGCCGTTGGACTGAAATTTTTTGATCAGGGCGACGTAGAATTTTTCGAACTTGTCTGGATCAGTGCCAGTTTGATGGCTGGTTTTGTGCCAAACGTCGTTGACTCCCACGTAGATGACCACAATATTGGGTTTGTGGGCCAAAACATCCTCTTCCAGGCGGAGGTACAAGTCGTAAACTTTGTTGCCGCCGATACCCGCACCAATGAGTTGATACTTATCCTTGATGCCCTGTTTGATCAGTGCATCTTTCATTTTGGTGATGTATCCTCCGGGTTGTACCCCCGCTTGGGTGATCGAATCACCAAATAATACGACTTTCACTACTTCGTCTTTGGTCACGGCCAAGGAGAGCAAACTCAAGGCCAGGGTAAACAATAAGGTACTTGATTTGAACATCATTACTATTTTGAGTTGAGGGAGGTTGAGAAGGTTTAGGAGGTTTAGGCTACCGCGAGCGACTTGGACGCATCCTTGTCCAAGTCGCTCGCGGTAGCCTAAACCTTCCTCAACCTCATTAAACCTTCTCAACCATTTTTAAAAATTGTCACTTTCTTCATACGCCTTAATCAGCGCCAATTCACCGTCTTTACCAGGCTTGGCGTTGCCGTGCTCCATGCCCATTACCCCTTTAAACCCTTTGTCATTGATGAATTTAAAGACGTTTTTGTAATTGATTTCCCCGCTAGTCGGCTCTTTACGACCAGGGTTATCCCCAATTTGGAAATAAGCGATTTCGTCCCAAGCGCGTTCGATGTTCGGGATGAGGTTGCCTTCGGTGATTTGTTGGTGGTAAATGTCGAACAGGACTTTGCAAGAAGGACTATCTACCGCTTTACAAACCTCGTACCCTTGGGCCGCTTTGGTGAGGAACAGACCGGGGTGATCCCGGAAATTGAGCGGCTCCAGTACCATGATGATGCCATGCGGTTCCAGAATGTCACAAGCCTGTTTGAGGGATTCCACCACATTGGCGGTTTGGTAGCCCATCTCCTGGCGTAAATCCACAAAACCAGGCACAACCGTCATCCATTTGGCGTTCACCCGTTTGGCAACTTCGACCGATTCTTTGATTTGCTTGAGGAATTCATCCCGTTTGTCTTGTTTGCCGCTGGTCAGGCTAGGTTCTGTCCAATAAATTTTGTGCGCTACAAAAACCCCCATTTCCATGCCCAACTTGCTCATGGTGTCGGCGATTTTACTCTGCAATTCCACGGTACGGTCTTTCATACCGTTGTCTTCCAACGCCATAAAACCCTGATCAACCATGAATTTCAATTGATCAATCGGGTCTTCGCCTGCGCTGTTTTTGAACATCCCAAAATGAGGCGCATATTTCATTTTGAATTGACGCTTCGATGAAGCTGGACTATTTGGAGTGGCGGCATTTAAAGTGGCACCGGAGGCGATGGCCGCAGAGGCAGCGAAAGCTGATTGAACGAATTTCCTTCTAAGCATTTGTACTTTTGTTTGTTCGGTACAAAATAAGGAAAAGACTTTGAGGGATAAAATGTTATTTGCAAATTTTCGGAATCCAAATACTTAATCTTTTGATTCATACACTTCTAGCTTATAACGTGGAAATTTTTTCATCAAAATTTTTCGTTCTCGCTCGTTGGATATGTTGATAGCCGTGGCCAGTGCGTCAGTCAAGGTTGAGTTTGGCCCTACCAATCGGCTAAACTGGCGGTGCTGAATGCCAAGCCCCGTACGAGGATCGATGATGTGCGAATAGCGCTGGCCTTCCCATTCCAAGTAACGGTAAGTATCCCCGGAGGTAGACACCGCTTCACGCTCCAATGACAGTTCCACATCTACCGTTTCTCCTTTTGCATTGAGCCCTTTGCTGGCAATGATCCAGGCTGCTTTATCGGGCGGGGCAGTCCCCACCCTGATGTCACCTCCTGCCGCCACCAAGGCACTTCTTATTCCCACCTTACGCAGGATTTTGAAACATTCATCCACCGCAAAACCTTTGGCAATACCCCCAGCATCCAGGCGCATGCCGGGTTCAGTCAAGCGAATTTTTTTTGTCAAAGGATAGCGCTCGATGAAGCGGTAATTGACTTTTTCCTTGGCTGTTTTGATTTCTGCCAAAGCCGGAAATTGAACTTGTCGAAAAGCCCGGCGCCACAACTTGCTCAAGGGGCCAATGCTAAGGTCAAAAGCTCCGTCACTTTTCTGCGAAACTTTTTGAGAAACTGCAATCAAGCGCCACATTTCAGCGCCGACTTTTATTTTTTGGCCTGTTCCTGCCGAGGCAGAGAGTCGATTGATTTCGCTGGATTCTGAATAATCGCTAAAAATGGCATTGAGCGTGTCGATGCGGTCGAATAGCCGTTGCGCAATCTGCTTTCCCTGCACAGTATCTTTGGCGTACAAAATGACCTGGAACAAAGTCCCCATTTGGGGATGAAAAAATTCCTGCCTTTGCCCGTAGGCCAAGACAGGAATCAATGATAAAAACCAACAAAAAAATCGCATTCGAATAATTTTAAAAAGGTTCCAGAGTTCCTGGGTTCAAAGGTTCCTGGGTTCCAAGGTTCCTGGGTTGGCTCCGAGCCTGGGAACCCTGGAACCAACCTTGGAACTTAGGAACCCTGGAACCTTATATTTTAACCATCCTCACCGTCTGCACCTCACGGCCGACCTGGATGCGGCAAAAATAAATACCAGCGGGCCATTGTTCACCAAGAAAATCGACTTGATGATCACCTGCGCCCAGTTGTTGACTCATCAGCACCTTCAACTCGCTGCCGATGTTATCGAACACGCTGATGCGGGTCCAGGCCGAGGCATTGAGCCGGAAACTGATGCGGGAAACCTCGCGGAATGGGTTTGGATAAGCCTTCACCGAAGTCGCTTCAAAAGAGAAGTCTTCCGTATCCGTAGCCACTGCACAGTTTTTGACAATGGGCAAACGAGTATAATTGGCAAACAAGTAGTCTTTGATTTCCGCTTCGCTGACGCCAAACCAATCCTGCAAAATCGAGCCATAGATGTCACGGAAGTCGATTTGCATGGGTACGCCCGTTTGATCGGGCACGGTAGCCGGGATCTCCGGGTTTTTGCCCACAATCTGTTTGCCTACACAGGAGCCAAATACAAAAAGCGGGGCAGCAGTGCCGTGGTCGGTACCCATACTCAAATTGGACTTGATCTGGCGGCCAAACTCGGAAAAAGTCAAGCCCAGCACCCTTTCTTCCAATTTCATCAAGCGTAAATCTTCCTGGAAGGCTTTGATCGCTTCGGATAAAATCAGCAGCAACTCACGTTGGGTTCCCCGCGTGGTATCGCTGGCGTCTACCTGATTGGCGTGAGTGTCAAAACCGCCCAGGTTGGCAACAAACACTCTGGTTTTGATGCCTCCGGAAAGCATTAATGCTACATTTTTCAATTGTGAAGCCAGGTTGGAAGTCGGGTAGGTAGCCAGGTTTTTCCCTTTCTTCGACGCAGCGGTAATTACGTCCGCGTACTGGTTGGTCTGCGAAATTGAAGTACGCAAAAAGGACAACTCCTGACCGTAAGGCGTTTCAGGAAACAGGGTTTCTTTGCCCTCCGTCAATTTGCCGAAGTTGAAGGGATCGGTCAGGGTCAAACTAAAGTTGCCTACAGTTCCCTGGCAAGTTTCCGATACGGTACTGCCCAACGTAATGGCAAAAGGATCAGGGAATTCGCCATTGGGGTAGCCTTCGGGATACGTGGCGTGATCGTCTTGAAAATAACGCCCGACCCAACCTGTATTCACGTATTCATTGGCACTTGAAGCCGATTGCCAGATGTCGGTAGAGCGAAAGTGGGAGCGGTTTTGATTGGGATAACCTACACTATGCACCACGCTCAATTTTCCATCCTGAAACAGTTGCTGAAAACCCGTCATGGCCGGATGTAAGCCGGTTTCGGTGGAGATTTTCAGTGCCTTGGCTTCAGGAATCAGGATGTTTGTGCGCAACTTGGACAAATTGCTGTATTGATCCAGTGGCAGTACCACGTTTAGTCCGTCATAACCACCGCTCAAACGAATGATGACCAACACTTTATCAGAGTAGGGATCAACGCTACTAAACAATGGGCTCATGGGTGAAGCGGAAATTTTCATCCCGTTCAATACCATTGGAACCGTTGCAGCTACCCCCGCCGTTTTGATGAAATTTCTTCTTTTCATGGTTTTGAAGGTTTGTTCTAGCTTAGGAAAAATTCAGGCAAACTCAAGATGGCTTTCACCAAATTCCGCAACTTTGTTTCCGCGCTTGACCGTGCGGTGTTGTTGCCAGGATTTTTGGTGTAGTTCGTCCAAATCGTATTCCATTCGTAGTCCGGTGTTCCCGCCAGAAAAGCATTCATCAAATCTGTCATTTGTGGCTCGGTCAAAGACTGTGGCAGCAGGACACTGACCATGTCTTCGACCAATAAGTATGGATCGTTGGGATTGGGCATGGTGTTGGCAAAATTCAATACATTCAACCCAGTCCGTACCCCTACGGTGTAATTGTTGGTAGCCATGCGGTCGGTCAGGCGCATCCGGGCTTGCAACGTGGTCGCATTGACCCAAATGCGGTAAAAGGCTGGCTCCTGGTAATAAGGTTTCCATCCTGCCACATCTGGTGGGTCAAAGTAGACCATTTGTTGGTTGTTCACCTCTCTGATTAAAGAGGCCAAAGCCTTGTGCCGAGTGGCCAAATCCGCAGCCTCCATAGCACTCCAACCGATTTGTTTGAGCAAATTCAGGCTAAAAACGAGGGGATTCTTGATCATCGGCCCCATGTTGAGCACGTCAAAAAAGTGCTCACTTTTTAGCAGTGCCATCAAAGCAGGCTTGATTTCGTAGTTGTTTTGCACCAAAATATCGGCCATTGGCACAATGACATTTTGCTCTACGTCTGCACTAATCTCGTAGTACACAAACCAGCGATACAATTTGCGGCAAATGAACCGCGCAACTTCTTTTTTGGTGAAAATGATGTCCACCACGGTTTCATGCTCCTTGTCAAAACCATTGTTGATCACGGCTTCGTCAAAGCGGTGCGACAGCTTTTTGGACTTGGCATCGTGGGATGAAATGCGGAAAAAGGAGCCCACTTTGGTGGTAGCATCTGTCACGTTGTAACCCTGATCGCGCCAGCCTGTGAGCGCACGGGCAATCTCCCGAATGTCTTGCTCGGTATAGTTGGTATAATCGCCAGGGCCAACCAAAGGCCCTTTGCCAATGGTGAACAATTCCAGGACTTCCCGGGCATAATTTTCATTGGGTGCGTTGACCGTGTTTTGGTTGCTGTTCAAAAAGCGCAACATTAAGGGATCAACGTTGATTTTTTTGATCAAATCCTTAAAATTGCCCCAAGCATAGGTCCGCAAAAGGCTGATGTGGCGGTACCAAAATTTGGGATCCTGATTGTCGCCAATCCCGAAATGGTTGTGCCAAAACAGGGTCAACTGCTCACGGATCGAGGTAGCCTCGTTAAGGATATTTTCAAAGGTCCAGGTTCGCAGGGCAGTGTTGCGGTAACCTTGGTGCAGAAGGGCTCCGGTTGAAGCATCACGCACATAAGGCGCATCGATCCAGGTAGAACCTACTGGCACATTCGGATCAGTAGTGTAATCGTAATTGAGCGGAGGATTCGGCAGTGGATTGTCTTTGAACAATTCATTCAGGGTAGCATTCAACCCCTTGCTTGCAGCGTCTTTAATTTGGGCGTATTTGGGCCCAAAAGTAGCGCGGCGTAAGAGGTGAGCAGCCTGTTCAAACCCAAAAGTGCCAGCGTAAGGAGCGAGCCCTAGCACGGGTGGCGTGGGGGTTTCGAGGGGGGAAATTGCTTTCGCAGCATGGGATCGTCCCAATAGAGTAGAAAGCGTTGCTCTTCTATCCATAGGTTAAGCGTTTGGTTGTGAGGTGGAAAATGACCGTGCTAGATTTGACGACACAAGTTAATAAAAGTTTAATGGGCTTGAAAAAAGATTATAAGCTACACAACGGATGCTAAATTTAAGACTTACTTTTGCAGCATCACCAAAGCACCAAATGGTATATGATCAAAGCCTGTATTTTTAACCTGGAAGGGGTCATCGTAGATACGCAGCGTATCTTTTATGAGGCTTTGGACGATTTGGCGCTACGCTGGGGCGTAGATCCAGTGGCTCACCCTGCTGAAAATGAGGTCACCTACGGTGAAGCTCGGAAAATAGCCCTGGAGGAGTTAATCCAACGCAGTGGCAAAATAATTGATGCCGAGCAACGTTCCGACATTATGGAAGCCATCGATGCCGAAATTGCTGCGCACATTGCTGGTATTACGCCCGATGACATTGAAGACGACGTTTTTGTTTTCATCAAAGAACTCAAAAACAAAGGCCTCAGTTTGGGCATCGTTTCTACCTATCCCAACACAACCAAAGTACTCAATCGATTAAAGATTACCCACCTTTTTTATTCTATCGTTGAAATTGAAGGTACCGGGTTTTCTTCTATTTCGTCCGAGGTATACCTTAAAGTAGCCAAAGAATTGGGGATGCTTCCCGACGAAATCATCGTGTTTGAACACACCAAAGATGGTGCCGCCGCCGCTGGAGCTGCCGATTTTTTTGTAGTGGGGGTAGGCAAAGCCGATGATCTACAAGACGAATCAGATTTGGTGATTCCAGACTTTGACAGCCTGCGGTTTCGCAAGATCATCACTGCATTGGGCACAGACTAAATTTTTTTTTCTACGACAAAAAATAATCCTTCATGATCAAAAGTGTACTGCTGATTGGATTTACCGCACTGATGGCGGTATCCGCATGCAAGCCTGAAAAGAACAATTCCAGCGGCTCTGAGGACTTGAGCCCAATAACCGGTTTGGCCAAAAAAGGGAGTGCGGCTGCGCCCATAGCTCCACCCAATCATCCGGTTATCCAAAGACTGCAGATGAATTATTGGGTTTTTGAGCATTATCTAGTACCCACTGGACAGGAAAGTTACATTCGCCAACGGACCAACAAAGGGGTTTGGTATCAGTTTCATTCGGATGGTACTTACATCTCCGGACAATGGGGCAAAACCCTGGACGAAGGGACTTTCTTCGTACACGAAGAAAAGAACCCCTACATGGGCCGCATCATGCAAAACGTTTATTTGGATTCAGCTATCGATGACAACCGGGACGTAGAATGGCAAATTCAGGGGATGTCGGAAGATGGTGGCTACATGTCCTGGGTGAAAATGACCGAAAACTCTGCGAATCCTGAGCCGGGTATGGCTAAGGCGATTTCGATGATGACTTTGCCGACACCGGCTTCGTTACGGGTGGATTCGTTGGGTAATCCGTTGGAGTGAGGTAGTTGGGGGTGACTCCAAGATATGCCAAAGCGACATTTTTGTAGCACAAAGGAAAAAAAGAGGACACAGAGTGCACAAAGTTAGACGTTGACAACGCTTCG
>JAIXOO010000033.1 GCA_027486765.1 Saprospiraceae bacterium | reverse complement strand
TTTTTCCCTATTTTAATCCCCAGAAACCAATACAAGCCGAACCAAATGAAAAAATCCATTCTCTCCCTGGGCACGCTGCTCTTATTCAGCATCCTGAGCCTGGCCCAAACCAACAAATCTCTCACATTTGACCCCACCCTCTACGAAGGCCTCCGCTGGCGCGAGCTTGGCCCCTTCCGTGGCGGACGTTCCAGCACCGCTACTGGCGTGCGCGGCAATCCCAATTTGTACTACTTCGGTACCGTCGGTGGGGGAGTCTGGCGCACCCAGGATGCCGGCCAAACCTGGGACAACATCAGCGACAAATACTTCGGCGGTTCCATCGGCGCAGTTGCCGTGGCGGAAAGTGACCCGAATGTCATTTACGTAGGTGAAGGCGAACAAACCCTGCGCAACAACGTCGCTTCCGGGGCCGGACTCTGGCGTTCTACCGACGCGGGCACGAGCTGGAAAAGCATTGGCCTTCAGGATTCCCGGCACATTGCCCGCATTCGGGTGCACCCCAAAAACGCCGATGTGCTGTACGTTGCCGCCCTCGGCAACCTCTGGAAACCCAACGAAATGCGCGGCGTATTCCGCAGCATGGACGGTGGCCAAACTTGGAAAAAAATCCTCTACGTCAACGATAAAGCTGGGGCAGCCGACCTCATCCTTGATCCAAACAACCCCCGCATCATCTACGCCAGCACCTGGAACATGACCCGCAATGGGTACCGGATGGACAGTGGAGGCCCGGATTCCAAACTCTGGAAGAGCACCGATGGTGGCGACACCTGGGAAAACCTCTCCGACAAACCCGGCATGCCCAGTGGCATCAATGGCATCATTGGGGTGGCGGTTTCGCCCCAAAATTCCAATCGGATTTGGGCCATCATTGAAAACAAGGAAGGTGGGGTATTCCGCTCCGATGATGGCGGCAAAACATGGGCCCGCATTAACCAGGATCGCGCTCTGCTCCAACGCGCCTGGTATTATTGCCGCATTACTGCCGACTCCCAGAATGAAGACATTGTGTACGTAATGAACGTCAGCTATGGCATATCCAAGGACGGGGGTAAAACCTTTACCCTCAAAAATGCCCCCCATGGTGACCATCACGACCTCTGGATTGACCCGGACAACAACCGACGGATGATCATGGCCGACGATGGCGGTGCCCAAGTGTCCAACGATGGCGGCAACAACTGGACGACCTACCACAACCAACCCACCGCCCAATTTTACCGCGTTTCAACTGACAATCATTTTCCCTACCGGATCTATGGCGCGCAGCAGGACAATACCAGCGTGCGTATCCCTCACCGGACCAATGGGGGCGCCGTGACCGAAAAAGACTGGACAGCCCTGGCCATTGGCGAGAGTGCTCACCTAGCCCCCGACCCACTGAATAGCGAAGTGGTTTACGGAGGTGACTACAAAGGCTACATGACCATGCAAAACCTGGAAACGGGTCAGGAACGCTCTACCAACGTATACCCAGATTTGCCCGCAGGCTCGGGAGCGGAAGTAATGAAATACAGGTTTAACTGGAACTACCCGGTCTTCTTTAGTCCGCACAACCCCAAAAAACTCTACGCTTGTTCCAATCACCTGCATATGAGCCTAAATGGAGGCGAGAGTTGGGAAGTAATCAGCCCCGATTTGACCCGCGCTGATCCGGAAACGATTAAGTCTTCCGGCGGCCCGATCACCCAGGATAATACCGGAGCAGAGTATTACGCCAATATTTTTGCGGCAGCGGAGTCACCCTATACCGAAGGTGAAATCTGGACGGGCTCCGATGATGGCCTGGTGTACCTGAGCCAGGATGGGGGCAAAAACTGGAAAAATGTAACCCCGCCCATGTCCCCCAAACTCAACATGATCAACGCAGTGGAAGTCAGCCCCTTTGTGAAAGGTGAGGCTTACATAGCGGCCACTTCCTACAAGTTTGGCGACTACACGCCCTACATTTACCGGACTTTGGATTATGGCAAAACCTGGACCGTTACGACCAAAGGAATCCCCAAAGATGAATTTGTGCGGGTGGTTCGCGCAGACAAAAAACGCAAAGGACTACTGTATGCAGGCACTGAAAAAGGCGTGTGGGTCTCCTTTGATGATGGGGACAACTGGCAAAAACTACAACTCAACCTGCCACCCGTGCCCATTGCCGATTTGGCGGTCAAAAACGACAACCTCATTGCCGCTACCCACGGGCGTAGCTTCTGGCTCATCGACGACTTGACGCCCTTGCAGCAATTAAGTACTGAAATGGCCGCCAAAGAAGCCATCCTGTACCAACCCATGCCAACCTACCGCATGGCGGGCAGCAATCGCCGCGATCCCAAATTGGAAGGTGAAAACCATCCCAACGGCGTGATGATCCATTATTTCATCAAAAAACTGGAGACTGGGGCTGAGGTCAAAATCGATATTCTGGAAAGTGACGGCGATACCATCCGTACCTTCAGCACCAAGGCCAAGGACAAGTTGAATCAAATTACCGTCAAAGCAGGTGGTGGCCGCTTTATATGGGACATGCGTTACCCGGGTTACAAAACCTTCCCGGGGATGGTCTTTTATGGCTCGCCAAACCAAGGCCCCAAAGCGGTACCCGGAAAATACCAGGTGCGCCTGACGGTAAATGGCAAAAGCCAAACCCAGGATTTTGAAATCCTCAAGGACCCACGTTTGAACACCAGCCCCGAAGATTTCCAGGCTCAATTTGAATTCCTGATGAAGGTGCGCAACAAGGTCACGGAAGCCAACGAAGGCATCATCAACCTGCGCAAAATAAAGGAAGACCTGGGTTACCTGAAAAACAAACTGGGCAGCGACGAAAAGAACAAGGACATGATGGATGCAATCAAAAAATTTGAGGAGGAATTAAATACCATCGAAAACAACATCCACCAAACCAAAAACCAGAGTGTGCAGGACCCACTCAACTACGGTATCAAGTTGAACAACCGACTGGCGCACTTGATGGTAGAACAGGCTCAGGGGGATTTCCGACCGACCAAACAAGGGGAGGAAGTGCGCAGCAAGTTGAGCCAAATGGTGGACGAGGAATTGTCCAAACTCAAAAACACCATCGATGGCAATCTTTACAAAATCAACCAAATGGCGAAGGAGAAGGGGGTGATGTTTGTGAATTAATGGAGTTTGATATTTTAGTTCAACCACAGTTAAGACCTTGTAGGCATTCGTTGAAACGAGGTCTACAAGGTCGTAACTGTGGTTTATGACAATATTTTAATCCTAGTTTCCCAAGTATGTAAATTTTTATCACTTCTGAAATCAAAAATTTAATGCATTCTTTACTATACTATTTAAATTTTTTTTTTTAGTTTGGCTAAGTTTGTGAAATAAAATTCTCTCACCCCCTTAATCTCCCATTTCGGGTTTAACAAAATGAATAAAAAATTACTTCCCAGCAGTCAATGGCCTCATTTTGGTCGCTTGCTGCTCACCCAAATCGCTTTGGTGATTTGCTGTACTGGCATTTTGCATGCCGCCCCCAATCGAGAACCACTCGAAAAAGTGGAAACTGAATCAACGGTAGTTAAAGCCATCAATGGTACAGTTCTGGATGAAACCAATTCTGCACTACCTGGCGTGAGCATTTTAGTAAAAGGTACGACGAATGGTACGGTAACTGACGTAAACGGACAGTTCAATTTGGAAGTACCGGAGGATGCAATTTTGGTCTTCTCCTACACCGGTTATCTTTCCCAAGAAATCGTAGTAGGTGCCCAAACCACGATTACCGTCAGCCTAAAAACTGACGCAAAGCTGCTAGAGGGCGTTGTAGTAATCGGGTATGGAACAGCCAAGAAATCGGACTTGACTGGTTCGGTTGGTTCCATCAAAGTTGACCAACTCCAGGAACGCCCTGCATCATCACTTACCCAGGCAATGTCTGGAAGAATTGCCGGGGTGCAAGTAAACACCAACTCGGGTCGCCCAGGCGGTCGTACAACCATTCGCGTGCGTGGATTTAGTTCCATCAACTCTTCCAACAACCCGCTTTACGTGGTGGACGGGGTGATGCTTCCCCAGGGTAACCAAACTCAATTCAGTTCGGCCATTGACTACATCAACCCCAACGACATCGTTTCGGTAGAGGTACTCAAAGATGCGTCTTCAACCGCCATTTATGGTGCCAGAGGAGCCAACGGGGTCATTTTGGTCACTACCAAAAAAGGAAAAGCAGGCGAAGGTTCGGTGACCTACAACGGCGATTTCAGCGTCAATACCATCGGACCAAACCGGCCCGAAGTATTGAACGCCAAACAATACATGGCCGTGGAAGATTTGGCTTGGGCGAACATGGCCAAATACGACCCCGCAGGCTGGGCAGCAGGCAAATGGGCGTACTTGAACCCCAAATTGCGCCGCACCGACCCACGGGTGTTCAACAGTGATGGTACGCCTAAATTCGATACGGATTGGTTTGAAGAAACATCACAAAGCCGGCTTTCACAAAACCACCAATTGGGTTTCAGTGGTGGCAACGAGCGCACCCAGCACTCCATTTCGCTGGGTTACCGCGACGATCAAGGTTTGCTCAAGACTTCTTACATGCAAAGATACTCTGGCCGCTTTACGATTGACGACCAGGTGAAAAAATGGCTAAAAGTAGGCGGTACCTTGAGCTACAACAACCAAACCGAGAATGTTGTGGATCAAAATGATGCCATTGCTCGGCAGATTGTAGAAGACTTTCCGTTTTTGCCCGTGAATTATGAAGATGGAACCTACGCCAACAACCGCGATTTCCCCTTTGCAGAGGGCACCTTCAGTTCCGTTCACCGTTTGATGGGGCGTAAGTTTATTATGAACACCCAAACAACCCTGGGAAGTTTGTATTCAAACATCCGGTTTGCCGAAGGTTTGGAGATGCGCACCGTGCTTGGCATCAACGTGCTGACGCAAGAAATCAACCAATCGCAAACCCGCACACTGAACATCGGTGGCAATGGTAACGCCTCCACCAATAACAACAAGGAAAGTTTTTGGTCATTGGAAAACTATTTGACCTACAACAAACAATTGGGCGATAAACACGCGCTGAATGGCTTATTGGGCGTATCCTGGCAAGAAACCAACACCTTTGGTATGGGTGCCAGTGTGAACAACTTTGCCACTGACTATTTCGGATTCAACAACCTGGGAGCTGGTGCCACCAACCCTGCGGTTAGCTCTGGCGCATCACGTTTTGCGTTTAACTCTTATTTTGGACGACTCAATTATACCTTGTCCAACAAGTACTTGTTCACCCTTACGGGCCGCTCAGATGGTTCTTCCAAGTTTGGGGAAAACCACAAATTTGCATTTTTTCCATCGGGTGCGGTGGCTTGGCGGGTGTCCGAAGAAGGCTTCTTGAAAGGGAATACGCTTATTTCAAACTTGAAACTTCGCGCAAGTTATGGTCTAACCGGTAACTCTGAGATTCCTGCTTACTCGTCTTTGTCCTTGTTGAGCTCCAATTTCGCAACCATTTACAATGATGCACGTGTAGCGGGAACAGGCATTAACCGTTTGGCTAACCCCGATTTGCGTTGGGAAAAAACGGCGCAAACGGATGTTGGGATTGAATTCTCTTTGTTCAAAGGCCGGATTTCGGTAGAAGCAGATTATTACTACCGCAAAACAACCGATATGCTTTTGGATGCACCCGTGCCTACAACCAGTGGTTATGGCACCATCCGCAGAAACGTGGGATCGATGTACAATAAAGGTTTTGAGTTTGCAGTGAACACTCGCAACATTGACCGTGGTGATTTTCAATGGACTACCAATGTGAACGTTTCGTTAAACCGGAATAAAGTACTTTCACTGGCAACTCCTTCCGACATTTTCAACGTAGGTGGACCCAACTTTACCAACCCTACCAACATCATTCGGATTGGTGAGCCAGTGGGTTCATTTTGGGGCCTTACGCGCTTGGGTATCTGGAGCGAATCCGAGCGTGAGGAAGCGGCTAAATTTACGAGCTATCGCAACGGTCTCACCATTTTGCCAGGCGACATCAAGTATAAGGATGTCAATGGCGATAAGGCCATTACCGACGCCGACCGTAGCATCATCGGCAATGGTAGTCCCAGCGCCTGGGGTGCAATGACGAATACGTTTCGTTATAAGAACTTTGACTTGACCTTGGAACTTCAATTTTCGCTTGGAAATGATGTCATGATGATGAACTTGCACGCCAGCGAAGACCGCCAAGCTCTGGCCAATAGCTATACTTCGGTATTGGACGCGTGGACACCACAGAACCAGAATACCATGATTGCCGAAATTCGCGATACGCGCGCAGGTTATGTAACCAACGTAGATTCGTGGTGGATCAAGGATGGATCTTTTCTGCGGGGTAGAAATTTATTGCTTGGGTATACTTTCCCAGGACAAGTCCTCAATAAGCTCAAAATGGGCCGCCTGCGGATCTATGCCTCTGCTCAGAATTTCTTCCTGGCCGTAAAAGACAAGATTGTGGGCGACCCCGAAGTTACCCCTACCAATCAAGGAAACAACAACAGTGCGTTTTCTCAGGGTATGATTTGGCACAACTATCCCAAGCCTACTATCTATATGGTTGGTTTGCAAATTGGCCTGTAATCTAGTTCTTCATTCAACACAACTTCATTGATCATGAAATTGAACATCATTAAATATATCGGCAAGGCTACGCTCGTTGGGGCGATCTTGCTGGGGACCGCGGGTTGTAGTGATTTTTTGACGGAAGAGGCACCTTCCAACCTTACACCCGATAGTTTTTATACCATTCCTGACCATGCCGAAGCTGCACTTGCTTCTGTTTATGCAGACCTGCGCTTTATGGGTGGTGGTGCCGGGATTTTTTCGAGCAACTGGCAGTTGTTGGAAGCCCTCACGGGTACTTCAACCACCGAAACTGCACAAAACTCGGATTTGAATAACTTGTATGGACTCGTACACGACGGCAATACCGCCCACGTGGTCAATTATTGGAACGGCTTGTACCGCGTGATCGCTCAAGCCAACCAGGTGATTGACAAGGTGCCGCCGATTACCCCCATGCCAGAAGCTCAAAAGAAAAAAGTCTTGGGTGAAGCCCGATTCTTACGTGCTTCGGCTTACTTTACAGCAGTGAGGTTGTGGGGCGATATTCCACTCATCACCGCGCCACAAACGGCTGCTTCAGAGGATTTTTTACCTGCACGGACGCCACAAGAAGAAGTGTACAAATTGATTGTAGATGATTTGATTGCTGCCGAGGCCGCTGGTTTGGCCTGGATGGATGTCAGTGGTCGGGCCAATTTGGCTGCAGTAAAAGCGCAGTTGGCGCGGGTTTATTTGACCATGGCCGGATCCCCGTTGAAAAAAGGTGCTTCACATTACAAGCTGGCGGCGGATAAAGCAGCAGAGGTGATCACCTATGCCAATGCCAATCCTGGATCCATTAACCTTTTCACGACCTACGAAGACGTGCACAAAGAAAGCACCGAGAACCGCGTTGAGCATCTCTTTATGCTGCAATACAATAATTTAGTGGCGGGGAATCCCATGGAGAATTTTTACCCGAACTTTAAGCCGGTAACGTTTAGCGGCCCTGGTGGAACTGGAAGTAGCGTGCCTACCTCAGCTTTTTACAAATCGTACGAGGACGGCGATTTGCGGGCAAAAGACCAGGAAGGCTATTTCTACACTACTTATTTCACCAACGGCAACGGCGCGCGTTTTGATTTGGGCGCACCTTATGTTTTCAAACACTTCAATCGAACTTCAGCCGGTACTTCTGGAGTGGCTGGTACACGCCAAAACAACCTGAACGTACCGCAGATCCGTTATGCGGAAGTGTTGTTGCTGTTTGCAGAAGCGCAAAACGAATTGGGGGCACCTACACAAGCGGCTTACGATGCTTTCAAGCGCATCCGTGACCGCGCCAAACTCACTACGCCAGAATTAGCAACTTACAACCAAAACTCATTCCGCGAAGCCGTTTGGAAAGAGCGCTGGCATGAGTTGTGCTACGAACAAATCACCTGGTTTGACATGGTGCGTTTGCGCAAGGTGTTCAACGAAAACACCAAGAAGTTTGATGAATTTGTCGGGCATGTCAATTTGAGCTCGAATCGGCCTTTGGAAGATAAGCAT
Source organism: Saprospiraceae bacterium (assembly GCA_027486765.1). GTDB lineage: Bacteria > Bacteroidota > Bacteroidia > Chitinophagales > Saprospiraceae > Haliscomenobacter. The sequence continues at coordinate 1,670 of JAIXOO010000033.1, read as the reverse complement.
TTGTTGCTGCCTATTCCAAAGCAGGAGTTGCTTAATAATCCGAATTTGAAAACTCAGAATCCGGGGTATCCGCAATAAGGGGTAACTTGATTTTTTGTGGAAAGCCTGTGAGGTATTTAATATCTCACAGGCTTTTTTATGTCAACGTGAATTTTGAATTGATTGCATTGATAATGAATACTGTGCGACTTCTACGAAGTCGAAAAAAACCATTGCAACATTTTCTACAAATGTACGACTTCTACGAAGTCGATCCGATGACCTCGGAGAGGTCACACATTTGTAGGAAATGTTTGTAGTTAGGATTTTACGACTTCGTAGAAGTCGCACATCTAGCATTGGTTTGGTTTATGGCGTCATTCCCGTGATTGGAGAGATAGATTTTTGGAGTTTTAGTTTAAACTCTTCTTCATTTTTGGCTTCTTTTGGTACAGATCCTAAGAATGCCTCTTTCGACAATTCAATCAAAGGAGTCCAGTTTAGATAAGGGTAACTATTCTTATGTAGCTTAAACTGCTGTGGATTGATCCATCCTTTATAAGCCTTAGAAACATAAATTTGCTCACCATTTCGTAGTCTAACCCTCAGATTGGTTCTAAATTTGCCCGTGTATTTGGGGAGGAGCAACATAGCGAAATGTTGGGGATCTAATTGTATCCTCCAACTCGAACAAGTCCAGAAGATTTTAGATTCAATTGGGAACCACCTGCCACTACTATCCTGGGCTTCTTGAATGGTATTTACGTAGACATCACTTCCATGGAGTATTTTGGGATTAGGGCTCTGGTTGACTACATATATTGGATAGTGTAGTGTACCTCTGTCAAAAGATCGATCCCGATAAACGTCATTCGAATAGTCTGGGAATATTTCCAGTCCATCTCCAGGTAAAGAATCGTGAGAAATGTACCCGTTCGGTTCTTGAAAAGGTACAACTACTGGTTGAGGTTTTCCAGTAAGGAAATTAATGGTATCGGTAAAAGGGAACACTCCACCAATTAAAAAAGCAGAATTTTGAACAATAGATTGAGCCTCAAACTTTCGTAGGGAGTCAAGTTCTTGGTCTAATACGATAACCGGGGGGACGAAAGCTTGCTTTATAGGCTCTGTTAGCTTAGCACAAGTTAGGCACAGTAAACAGGGAAAGATGAGGATCAGGACACGCATTACCTTTGTTTGAAGGTAGAATGCACCAAAGAGGATTCGTTACATACTTTTTGAAATAAGCGGTAAACAAATCATCCCATTCTCCACTGTGCAAACATTTTTCTGTTTTCAAGGAACGAATCATACTGTTCATCGCTCATGACTGGCGCAGAAAGCAAGAACGCTTGAAAAGAAGCGATGTTTTCGTTTTTCTTTTCCTCTTCCGGAATGCTTTGCGCATCAACAAGCAGCTTCGCTATTTGATTGACTGGAAGTTGCCGAACCAAGTTGAGAATTTGCGGATAATTCAAATCCAGTTTTAATTCCATGTGGAAAATGATTTACTATGGCAGCAAGATACAGAAAGTCGGCTGTTTAGTCAAGCGTGAAATTTTTCCCACCAATTTTCTCCCTACAATCCAAAATAATTGTATTTTAGACAATTATTTCAATGTTTTTCATCGCGCATTACCCATGTGGGCTGCTAATCAGCGCATTAGTTCCCACATGGGTAATGTTAAATG